>CAKUEV010000117.1 GCA_934646845.1 uncultured Slackia sp. | reverse complement strand
TTCTTTATTGGCCGCATCGGCTTCGTTCGAATCTTCGCCCTTGCCAGCCTTCGCCTCGTCGGCACCGTCGGCAGATGAAGCCTCGACATCGACAGAGCGCACGATTCCGACGCTTTCCGCGGCCTTCATGACGGGCGAATCGGTCGGAAGGCCAAAGCCGTTCGTCAAAGCGAATGCCGAAGCGCCGATGAACAGCACCGACACTACCGCGAGAGCCGCGATGCCCACGCGCGTCGCCAAAGAGAGCGATGCGCGCTTCGATGCCGCACCCGAAGGCGCCGTTCGAGATAAGGAAGACGAAGACGGCGACCCCACAGTAAGGGCCGCCGCTTCCGCCGAATCACGGCGAGGAGCATCCCCCGCCGTGATTGTCGTGTCTTCCGAAGTGGGTTTCATTTCGTCAGACATGTTTCGCTATTCATCCCCATCACGTTTGCGGCGGGCGACGACGAACCACACGATGGCGGCAGCAAGGCCAGCGACGCCAACAGCCAAAACAATGTAAGGCCAGATGGGAGCGCTCTCGGTTGAAGACGCACCATCGTCTGCGGCAACCGCCGACTCGATAGCGCCATCGTTTTCAGCCTTCGAGGAAGACTTCGCATCGCTTGCCTTCGCGCCCTTCTGGTCGTCGGCCTTCTTGCCGTCGTTGGCCTTTTCATCATCGCTCTTGGGAAGCGCGCTTTGCGACAAAGGCAAGGAAGAAGGTGCCACGGAACCGCCCTGCGGCGTTTTTTGCGCGTCCGCGTTGTCCTTCTTGCCATCGTCCTTCTTGTCACCGGCATTATCGGAGCCAGACGATGACCCAGACGAAGACGCTTCGCTCTTCGTCCACTTGGCATACAGCGTCATATCGGACGTCACCGCAGTCGCAAAATCGTAGGCCTCTGTGCATGCCGCATCGGTGTACCAGCCACCAAAGGTATACCCTTCGCGCGTCGGGTCGGCAGGCTTGGCGACCGTCGAACCAGACGCGGGTGTCTGGCCGTCAACAGAAGAACCGCCCTGCGAATCGAACTTCACGCGATGAGCTTGAGATTTCACGCAGAAGAGGTGGCCCGAATCGTTGGTGTAATACAAGTTGCCGTATTCGTCGCAGACAACCGATGCCATGCAATAGTTGGCATACCCGGATCCTGGAACGAATACCTCAGTCGCTTCGGCGTTACCCAACTTATACATGTACACACCACCGCCTGTGGTGTAGTTTGGCCAATTGCCCTTTGCGCCGTTGAGAGTGAAATACACGTACGTTACGCCGTCGCGTGTCGAAACGAGCGGCGTGCTCTTCGATTCGAAGCCGAGTTCTTCACCATCGGCCTTCGCAATCTGCTTCACGCTCATATTGGAAAGATCAACGATTGAAAGCAGTCCCTTAGCCTTCCAATTGTTCGCAGTCGCACCGCAAATAAAAGCATACTTGCCGCTAAACACAGGCGTTGAAGTCGAGTATGCGGCAAACTGCACCTTCGCGGTCTCGGTAATGGAACCATCCGAGCCAATGGTCAGCTTATGCAGGGTGCCATCGTCGCGCGTAACGGCATAGACAAAGCCGTCGTGCTCAACAAGCGCCGAGCGAATATTGCCGCCGGAGAGCTTAATCGAGCCAACAAGCTTTGACAGATCCGCAGAATACACCCGCACCTGGCCAAAATCTCCGCCGACAACGTAGTAGCCGTTGACCATCAGGCCACCAGACCAGTAGTAACCGCCGTCGGTGACAGAGGCGCTTCCAGCAACTGCGCCCGTGTGAATATTGATACGCTTAACGGTACCGTTTTGCACGTCGACGTTGTTGCCAGACCAATAATCAAGGGTGTTGATATAGACGTAATCGCCATCAACGGTCAACGAAGACAGATTCTGCTTAGTGAACGCGCCGGAATACCACAGCGTTTCAAGCGTCGTCGCCGAAACGGCCTGCAGGTAACCGCCGGAAAGCGGAATCAGAATAATGCCTTGCGCAACAACGGGACGGCACGTGCTGTCCATGGAAGAACCAAGCTCCAGGGATCGCACGACGGAACCCATCTCGGGGTCGACCTCGTTGAGGACGGCATTCCACGTCTTTCCACCCCACACCGAAGCGCCCGTGACAAGGTACACCTTTCCGTTCGCCACAATGGGGTCAGATGCAGAGACGCCCGCACCCGCCTTCTGCTGTTCATCGGTCAAAAGATTGAGCGCCCAAGAAGGCGTATCAGTCTTCGTTGTGGGCGTAAGGGCATCCGTTGCAGAAGCAGAACCGCCGTTTGCAAAACCGTTCCACGATGCGTCGACATCGGGGTGAGCGGTTCCAGGATTGGTTTCTGGCTCAGCGCCTGGAACAAACGTGCCCGAAGCATCCATGTAAGTAAGCTCAATGGTATCGCCCTCAACCGGCAAATACCCCGTTGCCATAACGGGGGCATACGTGCCATTAATGATGAACGACCAATAGCTCCATGGCGCTTCGCTCGACATAGCTAGGGTGCGTTTTTTATCCGGCGTCGTAATGGAATAAGGGGTGCCCCACTGGTCGTTATACGTATAGCCAGCACCATCGAGCACCGTCTTGAAGATATCCCAAGCAGATTTCTTCTCGTCGCTGCTCCATGAATACTCGGTCAGAGGGATCCACGACTCAAAAGAGTAACTCTCGCCCGCCTTGTGGTCGGTTACGCCCGTAATCTTGACGTTGACCTTAATGGTCTTTTCTTCAGCGGCACCCACAAAGAGCGGGTCGCTCTCTTTGTCGTTTACGCCCGCGTTGGCAACAACATAGACGTATTTGCCCTCAGCCGAAGCGGGAATCTTCAATGCGCCTGTCGCATCGTCTGCGCCCGTCAGCTCAACAGCGTTCTTGTGGTTCTCGTCATCCGCAGCGAACCACGTATATGTAACAACGGAACCACTCGGAAGCGAAGTTTCATACTCGCCGTATTCATTGGTGGCCAAGTAGTTAGCAGTCGGGGTCAAAGTACCGCCAACCTGCACCAAATTATTGCTTTGCTCGACATCGACCGATGTAATGCTGTATGTCGCAGCGACATCACCCTTAACAATGGCCTTGTTGAGCGATGCGACTTCGGTGTTATACCCGGCGGAAACCAGGCATTTCAGAAACTTGCCTTCGTAGCTTTCAGGAATAACAAACGACGAACGATGCAGGTTAGCGTCATTCAGGTCGACATATTCACCATTGCGGGAATCGGCGATTTGCCACGTAAACGAAAGCTGATCGTTCGAAAGCTTGCTGCCCTTGGTACCCGCCGATGTGAGCTCAAAGGCCTCTACGCCAATTTTTTCGCCGGTTTTATATTGATACGTCGCATCAAGATCGCCAGCGATCTTTTTGACATACACGAGATTCGAAAGCTCATGCGAGCCAGCCGGTTTCACTTTGATAGACGAATCAGCAACGACGGTATTGTCGCCCGCACACGCGGTAACGTTTACCCATCGAAATGCATAATCATCTGGAATGGTGAACGAGCCAGAAGACTGGCCATCAACAACATGCCAGTCGCTCTCGTCGAAATCTGCGGAATCGGGATCGACCTCAGACCAACGCCACGTGAAGGTGACGCCCTCGGTAACCGTTTCGTTTTCCCAATAATCGCCCTTGTAGGCAACCGCCTCAATCGTGGAGCCCGTATCCTTCGCGCCCTTGGACGCATTGGCATAATCGACGTAGTAAAGCGTCGACGCACCCTTTGCCAAAATGCGGCCCGGCTCCGTTTCGTGCGAATCTATACCGGCAATGCCGTTCTTGGCCGTTGCAACGACCTTGAGATATTTCCCAGCGTAATCACCAACGGTAAACGTCGCGCCAGTTGCTACTTCGCGATATTCGCCATCTTTGTCATCGGCGACTTGCCAAGAGAAATCGACCTTGTCTTCGCCATACAAATCGGTCGGCGTATCGTAATTGAGGTAATACGCCGCAGCGCGAATCGTGTCGCCGACGTTCGCATTGGGAACGTCTTCAACCTGATCGCCGAATTCTTCGCCATTGTAGGCGAGCACAATATGGTTAACGGCAAGTTGATCAGCAGATGCAACTGGACCAGGGGTATTGTATTTAACAGAAGCTGGACGATCAAAAGAACCGCTTGGACCATAGAGCTCTTGACCATCGCCGATGACTTTAACTCGAATGTATTTGCCGGCAAGCTGCTTCGCCAAATCCTCAGTAATGGTCAAGGTTTGAGAAGTTTGGCCCTCAATGGGGAGATAGGCCGAATCGTCCGCATCGCGGCTATCGCCAGCAAGCCATTGATACGTCCAAGTGTTTTGCGCGGAAATGCGAGCCGAGGGCACTGCCTCGCTATCGTAAGCATTTGCGCAAAGCACACTTCCTGTGCGAAGAATATCTGGCTTAACAGTATTCGTCGATGAGGTTACTGCGTCTGACGACTGAATGAGGATATATGATTTTTCATCAAGTGCAGTCTTCGCCTTAACAGGCGCATCGATACGCTTTACCGCAGACAATTTGGTGCTATAAGCACTCGAGGAAGGCCCATAGACCGTTGTGTCGCCGCTCGTAATTGCAACGCGCAGGCACTTACCATCGAGCTGAGTACGAAGGGCATCGTCAAGAACGATTGAGGAGGATGTTTGACCCGCAATCGGCTCAAACTGGGACATATCGTTTGCTGACGCATTAGTCGCATCGGAAGCGTACCACTGGTACGTAAAGCCGCTCGAGGGGATTTTCGAAGCGCCACGTTTCGTCCAGGCGGTTGCATAGAGTGTGATGTTCTGCTTTACAAAACCAGGGCTATTCGGAAACCGTACTGCATTTTTTGAGCTGCCAACGCTGATAACAGATGAAGAATCGAGCGACGCTACGGCACGGGTCAATGAGCCATTTTGCTGAACGCCATCACCCGCAGCATCAGTTTCGAAAGTCGATGCGCTATCGGTCGACGAGAGGGCAACGCCAGCGAGCGAAGACTGCTCCGGCTCGGCCATGGCCTGGCTTAAACCGCCATCCGTCTTATCCGCATTTACCGATTCGTCAATAACGGAATCCGTGTCAACATCTTCAACTGTATCGGATGCATCTTCGACAGAGACCGATTCGCCAGATTGGCCATCAGCATCTGAAGCCGCAACACTTTCTGCAGATTCAGCGGCAACGGAATTAATCGCATCCTCGCCAGACGCGAGCGCGCGGCTCGGAGTCATGGACGTCGCAAGGACAATGGCCATAAAAACCGAAAGCACACGTTGCCAAAGTGCCGTATTCAGTAGATTTTTCTCGGCTGCTCCACGCAAGACGTCACCTGTCCCGATGTGGGCTCCTTCGCGAGCGTCGCCGCGCGCCAAACTTGGTCCGAATCTCATCGGTACCTCACTTCCAGGGCTCAATGCGATGGATGAGTGTTCCGACTTTGCCTCACTTGAACGGCCCGCGTGCCCGCGGTTTTACCTGCAAGCCATTGCAGCATGAAATACGCACATCGTCGCTTTCGCGCGCACGCTCTCTTACGCAACGGCCAACCCGCCCATCAGCGTATACGGTTCCTGGTAGAGCGCGGGACTGTCACCCGCATTCCCTCAAGCCTGCGCGCCCTTCGCGCACGCCCGCGCCGTGCCCGACGCAACCATCTTTGCCAATAACCTCTGAATTCTACCATGTCTCGCATGTGCATGTTCAAAAGCGGCCTCGAATGTGGCATAGTTCCGCAGCCTCGAATTGCACTGCTGCTGACACCCATTATTTCCCCAGGTCAGAGGCTTGCCCATTCAGTCGCATCTGAGAATTGCCTGAAACAACTCCAGAAAAGCGCCGAATATGCCACATTCGAACGCCTTTTCATGCAGAAGTCTTGATCAGCTGGCGTCCAACAATGTTCGCCTAGACAATCCTCTTCTCAACTCGCAGCGTCCAACAACATCCACCCCAGCAACCCTCTTCTCAATGTCCTGCGTCCAGCAATGCCCCGCACAAACGCCCCCTCCGAATGCGTGCCACCCAATACGCTTGCCCGAACAAGCCCTTCTCGTTGCGCGACATCCTATACGCTCGCCCAATTTTGTTGGGGCGATATGCAATATGTCTGCACAACAAGCCTCGTTCAACGAATCCCGCCCATAACAGAAAAAGCCGCCCCACAAACGTGGAGCGGCTTTCTATAAAACCATGCGAAGTTTCAACCGGGCTTGGGTTCAACCATCC
>CAKUEV010000116.1 GCA_934646845.1 uncultured Slackia sp. | reverse complement strand
TGCGCGGGGTCTTCTTCGGCGTAAATGAGCAGATCGGCATAGGTGCCGGCGGTTTGCGGCAGCACCTCGCGGCGCTCGTACGCCTTGCCGCCCGGAGCGCCGAAAATGGCGATGATCTGCTGGCCGGGGTATTCCTTCTTCAGCGACTTGAACAGCGTCTCGAAGGAGAGCTTGTTGTGCGCGTAGTCGACGATAGCGGTGATGGGCTCGTTCGGCGAAGCAATGATTTCCATGCGGCCTGGCACGCGTACGTGCGAAAGGCCCTGCTCAATCGCGTTCCAGCCGATGCCCAAAAGGCGCGCGCACGCGATGGCGCATAGCGCGTTTTCGGCATTGAACAGGCCTGCGATGCTCAGCTTCACCGTGTGGGCGCTGGTTGAAGCGTCGGCTTCGCCTGCCGCTGCGGCGAGTTTGGCGCTTTCTTCGATGTCGAATTCGATACCGCCTTTGACTGTGTGCACGTTGCTGGCGGCCAGGTCGGCGCTGTCGCGGTCGACGCCGACGGTGAGCAGCTGCGGGGCGGCTTTCGCGGCGGCCATGACCTCGTCAGCATGCTCGGTGCCAAGGTTTACGACGGCGCATTCGCATTGGTCGAAAATGCGGAGCTTGCTTTCGAAATAGTCCTCGAACGTGGAGTGCTCGGCGGGCGAAATATGGTCGCGGCCAATGTTGAGGAAACAGGCGATGTTCAGGGTGAGCCCCAGCACGCGGTCGTATTTGAGCGCCTGGCTGGAAACCTCCATGACCATATGGGCGCGGCCCGAAGCCACGGTATTGGAAAGGTGGCGCCACAAATCAGGCGATTCGGGCGTGGTGTTGCAGCTCTCGAATTCCTCGATGCCATCGTCGGTTTCGATGGAGCCTAGAATCGAAGTGCTCACCTGGGCGGTGTCCATAATGGCATGCAGCATGTACGAAGTCGTGGTTTTGCCTTTGGTGCCCGTGATGCCCACGATGTTCAACGCGGCGCTCGGGTCGCCATAGGCGACCTTCGATGCGGAGGCCATGGCTCGGCGCACGTCGGCGGCCACGATTGCGGGGGCGCCTGCGGCAGCGGCGGCCAAATCGGCGGGCGCGGTTAGCTTGCCCTGCTCGTCGAGTTCGCCCTGGCACAGATAGGCTGCGGCGCCGCTTGCGATGGCGCTTTCAAGGAACGCTGGCTTGAATCCGGCGCCTTTGCAGATGAACAGGCACCTTACGGCGGCTTTGCGCGAATCGATCGCGACGCCGCGAATTTCGGTGGACGCATCGCCCGCGATTTCGCAGTCGGTACCGTTGGCGCGAATCGCTTCGGCGATGGCTTGAAGTGAGACAAGGGGCGTGCCGCCAAAATCATTGGTCTGGGGCAGGGTGGTGCTCATGATGACTCCTTGTTTTCGGTGGTGCAGCCGCGGGTGGCTCTCGGCGCGTGGCGACTGCGGTTTCCGGGCGCTCTTTCGGCCCCGGTTTCTCGCGTGGTGAATATTCCAGCATTGTAGTCTTCTTTTCCAGACGGGCTCGCGCCGCTCCCCCGTATTCACGCCCAAGCCAAAACCGTGACCTGTTAAATGCTCGTAGCATTTAACAGGTGTTGCTGGTTGCACGAGGGACAAACCCGCTAAGCGCCCGAGACTCGGTAGACGCCCCAGAGTCCGCCAAGCGCCCAGGAACCCGCTAGGAGCCTGCGATTGCGTTAAACGCTACGAGCATTGAGCAGGTTTCGAGGTTTACAATGGCCTGGTTTGAAGAATCGCCGATTCATTTCCGTGATACGGCATGCATAGAAAGACCCGCTCATATGAACGCTTCCGAAAACACGTACGCCTACCCAAACGGAATTGCCGGCCCTGCCCCCGAGCCTGCGCCGGGCGACGATGCAGCCGATTCCCGCTTGCGTCGAATCATGGGCGACGACGGCATGGGTCGCCTGGCGAACGCGACGGTCATGGTGCTGGGATTGGGCGGCGTGGGCTCGAGCTGCGTCGAGGCGCTCGTGCGCGGCGGCGTGGGCCGTTTGGTGCTCATCGATCGCGATGTGGTGTCGCCGAGCAATGTGAATCGCCAGGTCATCGCGTTCCAGAGCACGATGGGTCGCCGGAAAATCGACGTGATGCGCGAAATGTGCCTGGATATCAATCCCAACGCGCGCGTCATTACCAAGCATTCGTTCGTGCTCGCCGAGACGTTCGACGACCTGTATGCCGAGTGCCTCGAAGAGTGCGACGGTCGCATCGATTTCGTGCTCGACTGCATCGATACCATTTCGACGAAGATTTTCGTTGCGGAATTCGCGCAAGAGCACGGCCTGCGTTTGATAAGCGCCATGGGTGCCGGAAACAAGCTGCAGCCTGAGTGCTTGCGCGCGGCTGATTTGTATGAAACCGTGAACGATCCCATTTCGCGCATCATGCGCAAGGAATGCCGCAAGCGTGGCATCAAGCATCTGCGCGTTGTGTATTCCTGCGAACAGCCCGTGCCGGTGCCGGTGCGTGAGGGTGCTCCCCGCAGCGAGCGATCGAACTTGGGCACGGCATCGTATATGCCGCCCATGATGGGCCAAATGATCGCGGCCGAAACGCTTCGCGCCATCGCACACGTGGGAGAATTCGCCGACTAGCTGGGGATACGGGCCTTCCTCGAAAATCTTTCGCGCCGTTGCGCTTGGGTCGTTTGCACCCTTTGCCCTTTGGGTGGTATAACCTTATTGAGAACAGCGCTGGGCAGCGCGCGCATTAAAAGAGGGGGGACGCTATGACGGGCTTTGATTTGTACGACATGCATTGTCACCTGGCTTTCTCTCCCGATACTCGAGCAGCGGCAATTGCGATGCGCCAAGAGGGAATAGGCGGCATGTGCGCTACGGTGACTCCTGATGAATATCATCTGGCGTCATTGGCTTTGGCCGATGAGCTCAATCGAAATTCCAACTTCAAACTTGGCGTAGGCCTGCACCCGTGGTGGCTTTCCGACGGCTCGTGCGGCGCCGATGCGGTTGACAAGCTCGTTGCCTACGCTGCCGAAACGCGTTTCGTTGGCGAGATTGGCCTCGATTTCGCGCCCCGTCGCGCCGAAAGCGCTCAGCTGCAGCGCACGGTGTTCGCGCGCATCGCGGCGGCGTCGAAGGGCAAGGTGTTCTCGGTGCATGCCGTGAAAAGCGTGGGCGTGGCGCTCGACCTTATGGAAAGCGTGGAGCTCGTGGCGCCGGGGGTGCCGCAGGGTCCTCAAAACCCGCAGGGCACCGCGGTAGTCTTCCATTGGTTCTCTGGCTCGGGCGTCGAGCTTACGCGTGCCATCGAATGCGGCTGCTATTTCTCCATCAACCCTCGCATGCTTTCCACCAAGCGCGGTCGCGCGTATGTGCAGCAAATCCCCGAAGAGAAATTGCTGCTCGAAAGCGACTTGCCGCCTGCTGCGGGCGCGGAGTTCAACGCCCGCGAAGTGCGCGCGGTCTTGGAAGCGTCCCTTGGGCATATGGCCGAGTTGCGCGGACGCCACTTCGATGTGCTGAAGGAAAAGGTGGCAGCGAACAGCCGCGCCCTTATTGAAGGTTCGCCAAACGCGTAACGATAGTGCCACCGACGTAAAATCACCGCCGCTTTCCGCGGTGCTTTCAATATACTCACTATGAGGGAATATTTGAGAAACCGTGCCGCGTGAGGGGTCGCTATGGCATTCGTCGAATTTAAAGATGTGCGTAAGATTTATACCATGGGCGAAGTACAGGTGGCTGCCGTTGATGGCATGTCTTTCGAAATAGAGCAAGGTGAACTCGTGGTGGTTGTCGGCCCCTCCGGTTCGGGCAAAACAACCCTGCTCAACATGATGGGCGGCATGGATTCATGCACATCGGGTTCAATTATGCTCGATGGCGCGCGCGTCGACCAATTCGACGAAAAGCAGCTCACCGATTACCGCCGTTACGACATCGGCTTCGTTTTCCAGTTCTATAACCTGGTGCAAAACCTTACCGCGCTCGAAAACGTGGAGCTCGCGAGCCAGATTTGCCGCAATCCGCTTCAGCCTGCCGACGTGCTGGCCCAGGTGGGGCTCGCGCATCGCATGGACAACTTCCCCGCGCAGCTCTCGGGCGGCGAGCAACAGCGTGTGGCTATCGCGCGCGCCATCGCCAAAAACCCGAAGCTTTTGCTGTGCGACGAGCCCACGGGCGCGCTCGATTACAAAACGGGCAAGGCTATTCTGAAACTGCTGCAAGATACGTGCCGCGAAACAGGCCGCACGGTGGTGCTCATTACGCATAATTCCGCGTTCTGCGCTATTGCCGATCGCGTGATTCATGTGAAAGAAGGAAAAGTCGAGCGCACGGAACTCAATGCCCACCCGCAAGCCGCCGAAACGGTTGAGTGGTAAGCATGGCGAGCGCATTCGGAAAAGACCTTCGGCGTTCTATCACCCATTCGTGGGGCCGTTTTTTGGCGATTGCGATTATCGCGGCGCTGGGCGCTGGCTTTTATGCCGGTCTGCGCATGACGGGACCCGACATGCTCCTTGCGGGTGATGAATATTACGACGGCACGAGCTTGGCTGACGTGCGCGTGGTATCGACGATCGGTTTCGATGAGGAGCAAATCGACGCGCTGCGTGATGTGGAAGGCGTTTCGGCCGTTATGCCCGCTCGCGAAGCTGACGCTATTTCGGAATTGGACGGCGTGCAATATACGCTGTGCTTCCAATCGCTCGATGTTAACGCCGCCCAGGCGAGCGCGTGCGACGATGGCTTCACCGTGCAATCGAGTGACGATTCGTATTTGAACAGGCCTGTTTTGAAGAGCGGCACCTGGCCCACGAAAAGCGACGAGTGCCTGCTTTCTTCTGACACGGTGTGGCAGACCGATGTGCATATCGGCGATAAGGTGCGCCTCATCGAGGGCACGCAAGATTTGGACGACAGCTTCGCTGAGCGCGAGTTCACCGTGGTCGGCTTCGTGAACTCGTCGTATTACACCTGCTCGACCAACGTGGGCTCGACGTCGCTTGGAAGCGGACGCCTCACGAGTTTCGTGTTCGTTCCCGATTCGGCTTTTGCCGACGATTACCCCATCACTGAAGCATTCGTTGCAGTCGAAGGCGCGCGCGACTTGCCATGGGCAAGCGATGCCTACCAGGCGAAAGTCGACGAAGTGGCCAATCGCATTGACGCGATTGCCGACGACTTGAAAGCGTCGCGCATCGAGGGTCTGCAGGCCGACGCCCAGGCCACGCTCGATGAAAAGCGTGCGGAATACGAGCAGAAGAAGGCCGACGCGCTTGCGCAGCTCGACGATGGCCAGGCGACGCTCGACGATTCTAAGGCACAGCTCGATTCTGCGGCTGCCGAGCTGGAATCGGCGAAGGCGACTATTGCCCAAAGCGAATCGCAGCTGGCAAGCGGTCGCGCCCAGTATGAGTCGGGCGCAGCCGAGCTCGCCGATCAGCGTTCGCAGGCGCAGGCGGCGTTGGCTCAGGCACAAGCGGCGATTGATGAGGGCTGGGCGCAGTACCGCGCCGCCATGCAGACGCGCGAAAAGCTGAACAATAAGCTCGCCGAAGCGCAGAAGGGCCTCGATCAGGTGAATGCGGGCCTTGCGCAGGTTGAGGCTGGCATTGGGCAGGCTCAGCAGGCGGTTGACGGGCTGCCGTTGGCGATTGCGGGCGTGCAGGCGCAAATCGATGCGTTGAATCCGGCCGACCCCGCTTACGAGGAAACGAAAGCGCAGCTCGAGGCGCAAAAGACAGCCCTTGAGCAGCAGCTGGCTCAAGCCCAGGCGGTTTTGCAGCAGCATGAGCAGCTTGAAGCCCAGAAGGCTGGAATCGAAGCGGGTATCGCTCAGCTTCAGGCGGGCATCGCTCAAATCGATACGGAAACCGCGGGCGTGCCTGAGCAACTTGCGGCGGGCGAGCAGGAGCTTGCTGCCCAGAAGGCTGCGGCCAACCAGGGATTCGCGAGCGGCCAGGCTTCGCTTGACGCCGCCGCAGCGCAGCTTGTCCAAGGCCAGACGCAGCTCGATGAGGGCCGTGCTCAGCTCGAAAGCGGCCAGGCTGAATATGCCGATGGCTTGTCGCAGTGGGAAAGCGGCGCGGCCGAGCTTGCCGATAAGCGCGCCCAGGCCGAGGCCGAATTCGCCGACGCCGAAGCGCAACTTGCCGACGCCCAGGCCGAGGTGGACGACATCGCCACCATGGATGCCGACGTGTATGCGCTCGATTTGAAGAAGAACATCGGCGCCGAAAGCTTCCGCTCCGATGCAGGGCGCATGGATCAAATTGCCCAGGTGTTCCCGCTGCTGTTCTTCCTCGTGGCCGCTTTGGTTT
>CAKUEV010000115.1 GCA_934646845.1 uncultured Slackia sp. | reverse complement strand
GCGTGCGGGCTCGCTTTTGGTGGGTGCGGATTCGCTGCTGGCTACGGAGTGACTTTGAGTCGAGTGGGTCATGTTGGGGGTCTATTTTGGGCCAATGGGGAGTGATGGAAAGGGACGTTTTGCGCGACTCTGTTCTCGAAACGAGAAAGGAGTTCTCATGGCTGTTGAATCGGTGAACTACCAATGCCCCGCATGTGGTGGACCCCTGCACTTTTCCGAGTCAAAAGGCCTTATGGTCTGCGACTATTGTGAAAGCTCTTTCGAGGTTGCGCAAATCGAGGCGCACTATGCTGCCAAGCAGTCCGAGGCCGACGCGTCCGCGGTGGCTGCGGCCGAGCGCGCGGCTTCCGGCGAGATGAGCGCGTTTGAGGCCATGGGTGCAACCGATGGCGTTGCGGTGGCTTTGACCGAGGATGTGCTGAATGCCGCCGCCGCGACAAGCGGCCACGCAAGCGAGGGCGACGAGGCTATCGCGTCGTTTCTCTCGCGCGCCTCGTGGAACGAAGGCGAGCGCGACGGCCTGCGATCGATGACATGCTCGTCGTGCGGCGCGGAAATTACGTGCGATGCAACGACTGCAGTCTCGGAATGCCCATATTGCGGCAACCCGGCAGTGACTCCTGGCGCGTTCGTCGACATGGCGCGCCCCGATGGCGTGGTGCCGTTCAAGCTCGATAAACAAGCCGCGGTCACGGCTCTGAACGACTATTACAAGGGAAAGAAGTTCCTGCCGAAGAAATTCATCGCCGCGAACAAAGTCGAGCATATCCAGGGCGTATACGTGCCGTTCTGGCTTTACGACGGTTCGGTTGAAGGAAGCGGCACGTTTGAGTGCCGCAACGAGCGCACCTATCGCTCGGGCGATGAGGAAGTAACGCGTACGACGGTCTATGAGGCCTATCGCGCGGGCGATTTGGATTTCGAGCGGGTTCCCGTTGACGGTTCGGCGAAAATGCCCGACGGGCACATGGATGCGATCGAGCCGTACGATTTCGATGAGATGAAACCTTTCTCGGTCGCATATTTGCCGGGCTATGTTGCCGAGCGCTATGACGAAGATTCAAAAGTGTGCTCTAGCCGCGCTGAAGAGCGCATGCGCCATTCCTTCGAGCATGATTTGCGCGCAACGATTACGGGCTACGATTACGTCGATACGGGAATCGTGCACTCCACGACGCAGATGACGGGTTGTATGCAGGCGCTTTTGCCGGTGTGGATGCTGCATACCACGTGGGAGGGCAACGACTATCTGTTCGCCATGAATGGGCAAACGGGCCGATTCGTGGGCGATTTGCCCGTGGCAAAGCTCAAGGTGGCGGCGTGGTTCTTCGGCATTTTCGCCGCGCTTGCCGCTGCGCTGTTCGGCCTCGATATGGGCGTGTTCCAATTTGACGACACTCTGACGAGCGTATTTGTGGACGGCGTGATTCCCGCGGTGGTTGCGGCGTTTGTGTGCATCGTTTTCTACAATCAAATGAAAACTGCCGAAGTGGCGAGCGATGCGCAAGCTTATCGATCGTTTGAGGGGTTGAATCTTACCGACGAAAGCGAGCATTTCGTGCGCGAATACGAGACGCGTCGCCGCATCGAGAAGAACGACGACTAGCCAAGCCCAACAATGAGCGAGACCCAAGGTTTCAAGTTGAACATATGCCGCGGCGGCTTTCAGCCACCGCGGCATATGGCATGTTTGGGGTCCTTTGCAGCGCATTCCCGGGCCATTTGGGGTTTGTGCGGCGCGGATTGTGGCTGAACTCAAGTGGGCTGGCTCGGTGCGGCGACCGACTCGGAGCCATGATGGGCATTTGGTTCGGAGTTGCATCCGGTACGGAGCCTCATCCGGCTTGATGTTGTGGTTGATTTTGCTTTGCAACTGATTTGGCACCGCAACTGGTCTGGCGCAGCAACTGGTTTGGCGCTGCGATTGGCTCGCTATTGCGGCTGGCATGGCGCTGCGGCCGACTTGGCGCTGCAGCTTACCAGCCGACCTGGCACGGCAACTTGCCTGGTGTCGCGATTGGCCGTTGCCGCGATTGGCCGTTGCCGCAATTGGCTCGGCGCGGCAGTTGGTGCCGCAGTTGGCTTGGCAATTGGGCTCAGTCGATCCGTGTTCGCATCTCGCCAAGCAGAGTCGTGACGTTGATTAGCGGCATATTGCCATCCAGCGTAAAAGAAAAGTGCAAAAAGTGACAAAAGTTGCGAATTCGGGGGCTTTAAACGCCCTTTTTCGGGCGAAATAGGGCGTGCGGGTTTAATCGCTTGTTGTGGAGCCTGTATCGACTAATCGTGACCTGGGGTTATGCGTCTGCGTAGAAAAGCCTCCTCGGTTTTATGCCCCCGAATTCGCAACTTTTGTCACTTTCAGGCGAATTGTTTTACGCTGGCGAGCTTTGGCGCATGCAACTCCGCGCAGCCGTGAGGCGTTTCGTGTTCGCAAGCTTCGGGCGCGCGCTTCTCGTTCGGGGTGGTCGCTTGCCTTAGTTGCGTTCGCGCTGAGCCGTTATCGAATTACGGGGAATTGATAAGCGTTGCTGCTTGTTTGGGCAGCTCTTTATGTTTCTTTCTTTTCTAAAGTGTAACGTGGCTGCTACCGTCTCGACAAAAGGCACTATCGCGCGATATAGTGCTTGAGCGCCTTAGTTCGACCGTATACCCGTTTGTCTAGAGAATTCGTTCGTCAGGCTCGGTATACTAGAGGCGTCATTCTGGGGGTTTCGGAATGTAAATATGTTTGCAAGCGGGCGTCGGGTCCGCGTGAAGCAGCGCGCATCCGACGGCCGCTTTCATGCTGCCGTGCATGTGCGCGGCCTTATAGGGAAAGTGAGAGGTGAAGCATGCCTGGTTTGCAATTGATGGATACCACCATTCGCGACGGCCAGCAGAGCTTGTGGGCTACCCGTATGTCGCTCGGCGACATGCTGCCCATCTTGCCGAAGATGGACAAAGTAGGGTATTGGGCCGTTGAGGCGTGGGGCGGTGCGACGTTCGACACGTGTCTGCGTTTTCTCGACGAGAACCCGTGGGAGCGTTTGCGTTCCATCAAGGCGCATATGCCCAACACCGATTTGGCCATGCTGTCGCGCGGTCAGAACCTGGTTGGTTACAAGCATTATTCCAAGGACATCGTGAACCGTTTCATCGCGTGCGCGAAGAAAGACGGCATTCAGGTGTTCCGCGTGTTCGACGCTCTGAACGACATTCGCAACGTCGTTGACAACGCCGAAGCTATTAAGGCGTGTGGCGGCTGGTTCGAGGGCGCTATCTCTTACACCGTATCGCCCGTGCATACGCTCGATGGCTTTTTGGAGTACGCCCAGAAGCTGAAGGATTTGGGTGCCGACTCCATCGCCATCAAAGACATGGCGGGCCTGCTTACTCCGTATCGCACCGAGCGCCTGGTGAAGGCGTTCAATGCCGAAATCGGCCTGCCCGTGCATGTGCATACGCACTATGTTGGCGGCATGGCCCCCATGAATATCATTAAGGCGGCAGAAGCGGGCGCGGCCATTTGCGACACCGCGAGCGCACCGCTTGCATTCGGCAACTCTCACCCCGCAGTCGAGACGATCGTTGCTGCCCTGCAGGAAAGCCGTTACGACACGGGCTATGATCTGGAGCTGCTGTTCGAGATTGCCGAGTATTGGGAAGAAGTGCGCAAGCGCGGCCACTATAACCGCGGCGTTTCTTCGCTCACTCATATGAAGGTGTACTCCCACCAGATTCCTGGCGGCATGATGTCCAACCTCATGGGCCAGCTCGAGATTCAGAAGGCGACTGATCGCCTCGACGAGGTTATTCGCGAGATTCCGCGCGTGCGTGCCGAGGTCGGCTTCCCGCCGCTCGTAACGCCTATGAGCCAGATTGTTGGCACGCAGGCCGTGTTCAACGTGCTCACCGGCTCGCGTTGGAGCGTTGTTTCCAAGGAAATGAAAGACTATCTGTGCGGCTACTACGGCAAGGCGCCGGGCCCCATCGATCCCGCGATTTATCAGAAGGTTGTCGGCAATTCCGAAGTGCTGCCGCCCGATGTTTCGCCCGCTTCGCTGAACACCACGACGTTCGATGAGCTCGCCGAGGAAATCGGCGATTTGGCGAAGAGCGAAGAAGACGTGCTTATGTATGCCCTGTTCCCGAACGAGGCGCGCACGTTCCTCTCGAAGCACCGCGCAACCGAGAAAGTTGAATTCTTGCTGGAGAACGAATCCAGCCTTACCAAGGAGGACGATTACGTGGATATCAACCAGATTCGCGAACTGCTGAAAGTCGTTGAAGAGTCGGGCGTCGGCGAGATTTCCGTCGAGGAAGACGGCATGCGCATCAATGTCCGCATGCCTGGTTCCGTGCCCGCTGCCGCCGCTCCTGTCGCTGCGGCCCCCGTTGCTGCCGCTGCTCCGGCTGCTGCGCCTGCTGCGGCTCCTGCCGCCGCGCCCGCTGCCGCCGCGCATCCGGCCAATTGGGTATGCGTGAACGCTCCCATGGTTGGCACGTTCTATGCCGCTCCCCAGCCTGGCGCTCCTGCCTTTGTAAAGGTGGGCGACGAGGTCGCTGCGGGCGAGACGCTGTGCATCGTCGAGGCCATGAAGCTCATGAACGAGATTTCCGCCCCCGAGATGGGCACCGTGCGCGAGATTTGCGTGGAAGATTCCGAGCCTGTCGAGTTCGGCACCCCGCTGTTCTGGATTGAGCCGCACGGCCAGGCCGTCGCGGGCGAAGGGGCGTAAGGCATGTTCGACAAAATTCTTGTCGCCAACCGCGGCGAAGTGGCGTTGCGCATCATGCGCGCCGCTCGCGAGCTGGGCGTGAAAACGGTTGCGGTGTATTCCACGGCCGACAAAGACACGCTGCCTGTTCGCTATGCTGACGAAGCCGTATGCATTGGCCCAGCTCCTGCAGGCAAGTCGTACTTGAATATGGCGAACATCATCGCCGCGGCAACTACTACGGGTTGCCAGGCTGTGCATCCGGGCTATGGCTTCTTGGCCGAGAATTCCGATTTCGCACGCGCCTGCGCCGACAACGACCTGGTATTCATCGGCCCCGCCCCCGAGTGCATCGACCGCATGGGCGACAAGGCGGCTGCGCGTGAGACCATGATGATGTGCGGCGTGCCCACGGTTCCCGGTTCCGACGGCGTGGTCGAGAGCGTCGATGATGCGCGCGAGTTCGCCGAGCGCGTTGGCTATCCGGTGCTTATCAAGGCATCTGCCGGCGGCGGCGGCAAGGGCATGCGCGAGGTGCACGCGCCCGAAGAACTCGCCGATGCATTCATGGCGGCGAAGGCCGAAGCGAAGGCCGCGTTCGCCAACGATGACGTGTATATCGAGAAGCTCGTGCTGCGCCCGCGCCATGTTGAGATTCAGGTGCTTGCCGACGACTTCGGCCACCAAATCGCCCTGTGCGAGCGCGACTGCTCCATTCAGCGCCGCCACCAAAAGCTGCTCGAAGAGGCTCCGTCGCCTGCCCTTGACGAGACTTTGCGTCGCAATATGGCAGTGGCTGCCGTTAAGGCTGTGCGCGCGGTTGATTACCGCAATGCGGGCACCATCGAGTTCTTGCTCGACAACGACGGCAAGTTCTATTTCATGGAAATGAACACGCGCGTGCAGGTCGAGCATCCTGTGACCGAGCAAATCACGGGCGTCGACATCATCAAGGAGCAGCTGCGCATCGCGTCGGGCGAGCCTATGAGCTGCGCTGACGAGGCTCCGTTCGTGCCGAACGGCCACGCGATCGAATTCCGCATCAACGCGGAAGACCCGGAAAACGGCTTCCGTCCGTGCCCAGGCACCATTACGCGTTTCGATGTTCCGGGCGGTCCGGGCGTGCGCGTCGAAGCGTACGTTCAGGCGGGTTCGGTTATTTCGCCGTTCTACGACTCCATGGTGGCAAAGCTCATCGTGTGGGGCCGCGACCGTGATGAGGCGCTGGCCCGTGGCCGTCGCGCGCTTTCCGAGTTCAACATCGAAGGCATTG
The DNA here is from genome assembly GCA_934646845.1 of uncultured Slackia sp. Classification (GTDB taxonomy): domain Bacteria; phylum Actinomycetota; class Coriobacteriia; order Coriobacteriales; family Eggerthellaceae; genus Slackia. Next base: position 385 of record CAKUEV010000115.1, on the reverse strand, counting down.
CGACCACGATTCCGTTTCATCAGGCGGTGCTGGAGAACGAGATTTTCCAGCGTGGCGAAGCCCATACCGACTTCATTGAGGTCACGGGGCTGTAATGAATCGCGCCGTTCTCTAGAACGGACACCAGTCCAATATCGCGAAGCCCCCATATGGGGGCTTCCGCTGTTTTAGGCGCATGGGATAAAACGGGCCTATGGGGTCAAGCGGGCGCATGGGGCAAACAGGCTTATAGCTCAAATAGGAGCATGGGTAAACGACGCATGGGACAAACCAGCCTAGAAGCCGACCGGGCGAACGGACAATCGGGCGCATGGATGCATGGATGCATGGATGCATGGATGCATGGATGCATGGATGCATGGATGCATGGATGCATGGATGCATG
>CAKUEV010000114.1 GCA_934646845.1 uncultured Slackia sp. | reverse complement strand
CGGCAGCACACCGCGGCATTTCCCTTGGTTACTCCCGTTTTCATTGAGGCGGCGAGATTCTTTACTCCCCATTAACGACCTGGGGAAACGCCATGCGGAGACCGCCGAAAAGCCTATTGAGTTCGATTTGAGTTTCAAAGGACCTAAAACGGCCCCTTTTCGTTCTCGGGGACAAAAATCGCGCGTCTACTCACTCGGGATAAATCCTTACTCCCATTCCTCCGAATACCGCCCCGTGCCTTGCCGTCTCGAAACACGGGGAGTAAATCGCGAAATTGCAGGTGAAAGGGAGTAAATAGCCAAAGAAAAAGCCTCCGTTCCGACGCGGGAACAGAGGCTCGATAATCGGATTTACTCACCAATGTCGCTGGCGGCTTTGCCGTGACTCTCGTACAAAACGAAACTCAGCAGCACAGTGCGGCACTCAAAAATACAGGTCAGAACCCTGTCAGACTACTCCCACTCAATAGTCGCGGGCGGCTTAGACGTGATGTCGTAGCACACGCGATTGGCGCCAGGAACCTCGGCCACAATACGGCCGGAAATCTTAGCCAGCACATCGTAAGGCAGCTTGGCCCAGTCAGCAGTCATGGCGTCGCTCGACTCAACGGCGCGCAGAATAACAGGACGCTGGTACGTACGCTCGTCACCCATAACGCCGACCGATTTAATGTCGGGCAGCACGGCGAAATACTGCCAGCAGCTATGCTCGGAGTTGCGGTCGCCCGTCTCTTCGAACAAACGCTGGTTGTACGCATCGAGCTCTTCGCGCACAATCGCGTCGGCGTTCTTCAGAATCTCGAGCTTTTCCTTGTCAACGGCTCCGATGATGCGAATCGCGAGACCGGGACCCGGGAACGGCTGGCGGAACACGATGTGCGCCGGCAAGCCGAGCGCCAAGCCAAGCGCACGAACCTCATCTTTAAAGAAGTGGTCGAGCGGCTCGATCAAGTCGAAATGCACACCATCGGGGAACGGAATCAGATTGTGGTGGCTCTTGATAGTAGCGGTCTTGCCGCCCGTCTTGCGAGCACCCGACTCAATAATGTCGGGATAAATGGTGCCCTGCGCCAGATACTTGACCGGCTTGCCATCGGTCTCGAGCTGCTGAGCCACAGCGAAGAATTCTTTCCAGAACTGCGTGCCAATAATGCGACGCTTCTCTTCAGGCTCAACCACGCCGGCCAAGAGCTCGGCATAACGGTCTTCGGCATGCACATGAATGAAATCGACGTCGAACTGCTTGGTGAAGACCTCTTCAACCTGCTCAGGCTCGCCCTTGCGCAACAGACCATGGTTAATGAACACGCAGGTCATCTGTTTGCCAATGGCGCGCGCGCCAAGAGCGGCAACCACAGAAGAGTCAACGCCGCCGGAAAGCGCCAGAATGACGCGATCCTCGCCCACCGTCTCGCGGAAATCGGCCGTCATGCTCTCGACCAGGTTGTCCATGGTCCAGTTCTTCTCAAGACCGCAAATATTGAACAGGAAGTTCGAAAGAATCTGCTGGCCATACTCGGTGTGCTTCACCTCGGGGTGGAACTGCGTGGTGAAAATCTTCTTTTCCACGTTCTCCATCGCAGCCACGGGGCACACGTCAGTCGACGCGACAACGGTAAAGCCCTCGGGCACATCGTTCACGGCGTCGAAGTGGCTCATCCACACAGTTTGATCGGCGGGAGTGCCCTCGAAAAGCGCACCGCCGCTTACGTGCAGCTCAGCCGCGCCATACTCGCCCACCTCGGGATGGAAAACGCTGCCGCCAAGCGTCACGGCAGTAATCTGGTGACCATAGCAAAAACCGAGCACAGGCACGCCAAGCTCGTAAATCGAAGGATCGACGCGCGGTGCATCCTCAGCGTTCACAGACGCGGGGCCGCCCGAAAGAATAATGGCGGAAGGCGCCATTTCGCGAACCTCGTCGGCCGTGATGTCGCACGGCACGATTTCGGAATATACGTTCAAGTCGCGCACGCGGCGAGCAATAAGCTGCCCGTACTGAGCGCCGAAATCGAATACGAGTACTTTCTGGCTAGAAGACGTTGCCTGGGTCACGGCTTGCTCCTTCGTGTGATCTGTCAACCGCGCGCGGCACAGGCTTGCAACCTTTCCGCAACGCGTTTTTACATGTCTAACTGGCTATCTTACACGAAACATCGCGCGCACGCGCGAACGCATTTTCAAACGCGCAATGCCCACACGACGAAACGCGCGAACTTACTGCAAAACTCGAGGAAGAGGAATCGCCGAGCCAATTGCGGCCGCAGCGAGCATGCAAACAACGCCAGACGGCGGAAAGCACATGAACAGCAGCAGCACAACCATCACGGGCTGCCGCATAACCGCGCCCATAAGCGACGCAATGCATACCGCCACGCAGAAAACCGCATCGACGCCCGCGATGAGCGCGAAGCCATAGCCCAAACACACCCCCGAGAAAATAACGGGGAAGAAATGCCCGCCGCGCCAGCCGAAATTGATGCACGCCGGCGTGAGCGCCGCCTTCACAAACGCCGTCGCGATGAGCGCCGCGGCCCCGAGCGTCGCATAAGACTCCATGACCATCTGCGTCTGCGATTCACCGGCGAACAGGGAAAACGGCAGAATCGTTCCGCATACAGAAAGCATGAGCCCCGCGAGCAGCGCCTTAGCCACGGGGCGATCGCCCATCGAGCAAGACACCGCAGCGCTCGCTTTGTCGCTCGCACGAAAGGCCCATCCGCACGCGACGCCCGCTATCACAAGGGGAATGAACCACGTAAGCTCCGCCCCGCCAACGACAGCCGCTTCGAAACGAGGCATGCCCATGCCTCCGCCAAAAAGCGCACCCAAGCCAAGAAATGCGCCGAGCGCACCCACGATAGCGCACGCGTACACAAACGCCTTCTGCGCTTTCGGCAGCTCAATCGTCACGGCCTCAGCGTCGCTATCGCCATGCTTCCCATCGCTCGAAAGGGGCGCGGCGAAGCCATACAAAGGAGCTGTGAACAGCGCCGTGAGCGCCGCTTGACAACCCAGAACCGTTAACTCGCGAAAATCCGAGCCGAAGCGCCTCATGCGGTCGCCCACCCAGGTGCACAACCCTGCTATCACCCCAGTCAAACCAGCTTCGGGACCCACGCTGCCACCAAACAGCAGCGGCAAAAGCGCGGCGATGGACAATTTGCCCAAGTGATCATATTCATATCGACCGGTGCTTTTTACCTTGGCCATAACGTCAGGGAGGTCTTCGGTGGCAATGCCGGTCTTCTTTTCATAGAGCCCAATTACCACACCGCCGAGCATGCAAATAAGGAAAGGAAACAACGCCACGCCAAAGGGACCGCGAGAAAGCTCTGGCGCAACGTTATCGAGCCAACCAGAAAGCGCGAGACGGCCATCGTTCCACAACAAGCCGAGCCCGGCATCCATCAAAAAGAAGAACGCCCAGACGAAAGCGCCCGCAAGCGCCCCCGTCAGCACCACGCACGCCACAAAGAGCACGCGGTTCGCAGGCTTCACCAGGTTTGCCACTTCGATCCCTTTCCATTCATCCAAGGCGCATCGCACGAATCATGCTCCGATATGCATATACGCTTTTATATGCGGCGTGACGCCATGCTCGTTCAAAAGCCAAAACAGCCCCTTGTCCCACATGCAGTCGCCGCAAAATGAGATACATAAAGAATGCGCGCGGGCATGTTGCAATACAACCCGCTCCGCACGCTGGCGAAAGCCGCACGTGCGCAAGCCCGCAGCGTTACGAAAGAATCTGCCAATCGGGAGGCGTCTCCCCTGCCCCAAGCAGCAAAGCGTTTGCCTTCGAGAAAGGATGCGATCCTATAAACGCAGGCATCCCACCCGCAGCTCGCGATGCGGAAAGCGGCGAAGGGTGCGTGGACGCGAGCACGAACTTGTCAGTGCCAAAAACAGACAAGCCGCACAACGCCGAGCTATTTCCATCGTCAGAACCCTCGCAAGACGAGCAGCCCTCGCGCAACGGGAAGGCATCCAAAACGTCGCTCGAAGCACGCAGCGCGGCTTCCTCCGCGAAATCGCGATTCGCACCAGCCGAAACAGCTGCCTTTTCTATAAGCTGCTGAGCATGGCGCCCCCACGCGAAAAATACAATGGGCTGGGGCATTTCGAAACATGCCTTCACCACGTGGCTCGTAAGCACGTCCCAGCCGAGTTTGGCATGGCTGGCCGCCGCATGCTCTCGAACGGTGAGCGTGGTGTTCAGCAGCAGCACACCTTGTTTCGCCCATGGCGTGAGGTCGCCCGATTTCGGCATATCGCACCCCAAATCGGCGGCCATCTCTTTATATATGTTGCGCAAGCTCGGCGGCAGTTTTTCGCCGACGGGCACGGAAAACGAGAGGCCCATTGCCTGATTGGGCCCATGGTAAGGGTCCTGACCCAAAATCACCACGCGAACATCGCTCGGGGCACAAGACGCAAGCGCGTTCAGAATATCGCCTTGTGGTGGATAAATCACCTGTTCAGCGCGCATTTCTTCAACACGCGCGAGTAACTCTTCCGACTTCTGCACAACTTCGCTCGGCAACACCGAACGCCATCCGTCGATTCCATCCTTGCTTTTCACATGCGACCCTTCAGCTTGTTTGCAAACGAAACGCATTGTATCGAAACCGAGACGCAATAACGATGACACGTCCACACGAAAGCCCCAACGGGCGAAAGAGTGCTCTTGGAGAGCTATTCCGAGGCGTCATTGCGCGCTTCCATTTTGGCTCGCTTCTCGGCTCGCCGGCGCAGCTTCAGCGCCACATAGGCTGTCCCAATCGCGGCATACGTCAACGCGTTCACCACGTAGCCCGCAAACCCATCGCCGCCCGGTTGCGCATACACGGCATGGCCGACCGAAAGCAGAATGCCTTGGGCCACCAAAAGCGCCATAAACGGATACGCGAGCTTTTGCACCTTTTTCCACGTCGAGTGCTCCATAATGCCGCGCACCGTGCGAAACGAGGTAATCCAAGGCACGAAGAAGCACACCGTGAGCGGCACGCCCACAACGCTCGCCGCGATGAACATGATGACGGACGTGGCGCCGTCGCCCCAGGCTTTATCCCAAATCGGAGTAAACGAAAGCGGCACCATTACGATCACCTGAATGACATGCGCAAAAATGATGAAGCCGCCGATAATCGACATCTCGGTGCGAACGGAAAGCAGCCGCTTGGTAAACCACCACTTCTTCGGGAGCGCACCCGCGAACATCACGAGCACATAAAATGCCACGCCCGTATAGCAGCTCGCGAAAATCTGCACCACATAATAGAGCCACGGAATCCAACGGACGGTGTCGACGAATGTGGCCATGCAGGCGGCGACCCACACCGCGTAAAACACAACGGGGCATTTGCGCAACGCCGGAGCGAAAGCCACCACGAAAGCGGTGACAATCACGAGCGCAATAACAATATTCGGAACAACGTCTGGGATATATGGCAGCATAGGCTTCCCTTCTTCAGAGGTACGGCGATTCAGTATAGCCGCTCACGGCGCAATTGCTACCATTTACAACGCATATAAGCCGTATAGCGTACGCCCGCACAAAACAAGGAGCACCCGCATGGGGCACCCCTTGAAGCACAACGCCGTGACGCCCCTTGATACACGACGCCAAACGTACCTTGACGCGCGACGCGATGACGCGCCGATTCGAAACACGATCGAGCGGTGCGGCCACTTCCGCGCCACACGATTCAAAAAAAACGTTTAAGCGGCCAGAACGAAACCCGCACCCAAGAACAGCACGCAAGTCACGCCGGCGACAATGCCGATGTAAGGCAGCTGCGCCACAGCGTAATCGACGTTGTTGATTTTGCACGCTGATGCGCTCATGAGCGTGACGTCGGAATAGAAGCATGCCTGCGCACCGAAGCACGCCGCCGAAATAATGGCGCCAAGCGTCAACGGAATAGACGCGCCGCATGCCGCAGCCAGTGGCAAAATGATCGGCGTGCACACGGCGGGAATGCTCCAAATGTTCGCGGTGGCGAAGCACACCAAACCAACCAGCACAAACGTAATCACGGGCAACCACGCGGCGCTCATAAACGGCGTAGCAACCGAAATAAGATAATCGGGCAGGCCAATCAGATTGATGGCATTGCGGAAGAACAGCGACGCAATGAGCACGGCGGCGATGAACAACATGTCCTCAAGGCCCTTGTAGCACGCATCGCAGAACTTGCCCAGGCTCATAATCTTCGTTGGCACATACAGCACGAAACACACCACGATGGCGCAAATCACGCCATATAGAATGTCGTCCATCAAAATAGTCACCGCAATAACCACAGCCATCGGCACGAGGAATGCCCACAGATGCGGCGTTGCTTCCTTCTCGTCTTT
>CAKUEV010000113.1 GCA_934646845.1 uncultured Slackia sp. | reverse complement strand
TGTCGGAAAGGTTGCGCAGAACCTCGTCGGTGGAACCCGAGCGCGTGTATACCAAAAGCATGCGGCCGTATACGGGCTCGAACACTTCGTTTTCCACAATGGCCTGGCCTAAGCTGCGCGGGTTGTCCAAGTCGGTCATGCTCGTGAGCGTGGCCTGCAGTTTCGGCGTAAGCGCCTCATGGTCGACCGTTGCAATGGCTTGGCGCAGCGCCTCTTCTTCCTGCACGCCGCTCGCGACGAACGCCGCAAGCGCGTTGGTGAAGCGTGACAAGGCTATTTGATACATGGCTTGGCGCGTTGCGGGGATTTTCTCGAACAGCTTCGCCACGCGCATGCGCCCGCTTTCGTTATGCGAAAGCCCCCATAAAACGAGTGCGGCAATGGTGGCTATAAGCACCACGATAAGCGCGACCCAGCCAATGGCGACCGAAACGCCCACCATCGAAAACGACCCGCTTGTCAGCGAACCCGCGATATTGTCGTAGGTTTTCGAGAAGATGGGCAAAATCCAAATGACGGCGAATGCCAAGATGATGCTCATTACGCACAAAAGCGCCGCCGGATAGCCAACTGCGTTTTGCAGCTTCGCGAACGACCGACGCTCGCTGTCGTAATACGAGCCAAGGCTGCGCAGCACTCGCTCGGTGCGGCCTGACGCCTCGCCCACGCGCACCATCTCAACGGCATAGGCGGGAAATGCTTCCGTCGCCCGCATCGATTCCGAAAGGGTTTCGCCGGCTACCAGGTGCGAATATACCTTGTCGCATACACGCTTGAACTGTGATTCCGCGCGATTTTCCGAAAGCATGTGCACCGCTTCATCGGTTTGCACGCCTGCAGCGAGCATGGTTGCCACGCTCGAGCAAAACGCGCTAATGGCGCTGCTTTCCAAGAGTTTATCTGCCATCGCATCTCCTCGTTCCTTCATATAACGCTCGTATTGTCCCACGTTTTGCCTGCGGTGGGGGCACCAGGGGAAATTTTTTGCTGGCGCCTAGTACACAAATCGGTCGGTGTAGCTTTCGCCGTTGCCCACGTTTTCGCCGCCGCCGCTTGCCGCGAACGTCAAATCGACGCGGCTCCATGTGTTTGAATCTACGCTGAACTGGGCGCTTTTCCACGTGCCGTCGATATACACCATGATCCATGCGTGGTAGATATCGCCCGGCGAAACGTACCCGGTGATGATTTTGGTGGGAATGCCTTGGCTGCGCAGCATGGCCGCGCCCAGGCTTGCGTAATCGAAACAGACGCCCGTCCCGCTCGCGAGCGTTTCGTCGGGATTGGGCACATACCCGGTCGCGCTTTTCAGCTGCGCGGCTTTCGCGTCGTCATACGATATGGTGTCGACGATCCACGTGCATACGGCCTCAAGCGCCTCGGCTTCGTTCGTCGCGTTCACAACAAGCTCGCGTGCCTTTTTTACGCATGCGCTTTCCTCGTTGAAATCGCAATATACGTTAGGCCTTATGAAAGGCGCGAATTCGCTTTCGAGCGAAACATCGGCCGTGGTGCTGTAAAGCTCCACGTAGTTGTTTCCCTGCGTGTTCAACATAATGCGGAAGGTGTAGGTGCCGTTGCCGAAGGTGAGCGGGCATACGATAGGCGTGCCATCGTTCGGCAAATCGTAGTTCGCGCTGTGGTCGCCTTGTGTAATTTGGAATTTCAGGTGCGCGTCGTTTGTGGCGCAGGCCCCCACGAAGCCGTTTGCGGTTTGGCTTACGTCGATGCTCGCGGTGGAATCGCCCGTGGCGGTTTGAGCGTCGAATGCGGCGGGGGTGATGCTTGTTGCAGGGGAAAACGCGGCGCCTTCCGCCTGGTTAGCCTGGCTGCAGCCAGAAAGACTTGCGCCGGCGAGAAGGGCGAGGGTAAAGGCGAATGTGATAAGCGCAGCGAGCGCGCGCACCCCGCATTTGGGTGCGCGCGGCAAGGCGGGGTTTGCACAAGACGTTTTCATCGAGGGTCAGTATATACCAATGAGTGGGGTGCGGTGACGGCTGCAAGGGCTCGCGATTGGGGACAGTGTTTGAATTCGACGGCTGTCTTCTGGTTTCGAAGAGGGGCCTTGAATGGCGTCTCGTTTTTTTTGGACGGGCGGGCAATGTGAAACACCCGTGCTGGCTGTAAATGAAACAAGGATTGAAACAATTTGTATATTTCTTAGAACAGCCCTATGAACAGGTATTATAAAAGCAGCCGATTTATTTATGTTGTATACGTAGATTTACTTTAGTGGTAAAATTGCCCCGATTAGGTAGTGCCATGTGCCACCCCTGGTCCAAAATTGGACACAATGCTTTATTTGGGGAAGGGCGTATGCGCCGCCGAAAATGGTAAGGCAACCGATCGAAGGCAAACGGTTGATGGGGTGGATTGAAATGAATGAGAAAACGAAGAAGGCTCAAAAGACCAAGACGGTCACAAGCCTGGCCGACCGCTATTCGTTTGGGCACAAGGCCCTTTCGGTGGTGTTGTCGGTTGTTCTGTTGGGCTTTGGTTGGCCTGCAGTAAACCCGGCTGAGGTGTTCGCGAATGACGACACCGCCGCGCAAAGCGAGGCCGTTCAGGCTCAAGCGAGCGAGCAAGATACCGCGGCAACGCAGGATGCTGCGCCCGCGGCAAGCGAGCAGGAACCTGCGGCGTCGAGTGAGCAAGCGGTTGAAGCTTCCAGCGCCGACCAGGCTGTCGATGCGAATGCGGCTGCTTCATCGAGCGCGGCAGCGGGCGAGCAGCCTGCGACGCAGCCCTCTGCCAACAAAGCGACTTCAACCGATGCTGCCACTCAGGCGAAATCTGAGTACGACATCGCGCTTGAACTGAACAATGCATCTATCAAAAAGGCCGACGGCACCGATGCCGTTATCGGCTTGCCTTCAACCAAGGTCACCGTGCCTGCGGGCAACGATTTCAAATTCACCGTGGTGCCCGATAACGGCTACAAGTTGAATCGTGTGCTTGTAAACGTTGGCGGCCAGCAATCACCCCTTGCTGCCGACGATTCCGATGTTTACACCATTGAGACCTCTGCCTTCGAGGCCGGCGTGACCATCACCCTTGAAACCGAAAAAGACGCATCCACCGCACAGCCTACCGTGCCTGCGCAGCCCATCACCGATTCCGCTGTCGAATCGGGCAACACCGGTGAGGCCAATGGCAACGATGCCGCCTCTTCCAACGAAGCGGCTAATGCCGACTCGAACGGTACTGTGAATAAAGAAGAATCGAACGCCGACGATGCACAAGCTCCCGAGCAGAACAACACCGGCTCGCTGCTTGATAGCATCTCCGGTTTCTTCCCGGCGCTCGGTGGCAATGCTTCCGTTGCAAGTAACGTGAGCGGCAGCGCGGGGCAGACCATCAATGCCAAAGTCGGCGATACAGTAACCCTGAACGGAACGAGCAATACTGGCTATTACTGGCTTTGGAATTGGTACGATTGCGGTTATCCCCATAACTGGAAAGTGACCTCCGACAATAAAAATGATGTCAAAATGAGCGGCGGTGGGCAAAGCGTATCGGCCTCGTTCGCGAAAGCTGGCACCTATACCATTGAACATAAATACTGCAAGAAGGAGCACTCTTCGGGCAATCACAATACCGACAAGGAGACTTTTACTGTAATAGTCTCAGATAATTCCGTTACAAGCCTCACTATCTCTGGTGCCAGCTCGGTCAACCAGTTTGAAACGACGCAGCTTACTACGAATGCGTCCGATGTTACGTGGACGTCGAGCAACGAGAATGTTGCCACCGTTGACCAGAGCGGTAACGTGAAGGGCATTGCGCAGGGTACGGTTACTATTACCGCAAAAACGCTTGGCGCTAATGGCCAGTTGCTTTCCGCTACCAAGGAAATCACTGTAAATGCCGCGGCCGGATCGAGCGTTGTTACTGCTTACTTCTATTTCGTGAAGCCCGGATCTCTGCCATCGTCCAATAATGCTGCTGATTGGTATCCAGCGGGCGGAGCCGAAACAACCGCGAATGAAGGCAGCATCAATACCACGGGAATGGTGACCGATGGTTCTAATGCAGGCAACTCGTACGACAATGTTGCGAATCGTGTAACGTCATGGCCGAGCGGGCTTGGCACGTCGACCAATGATGGGTTGGTGCTTTCGCGTGATAGTTCCTATTGGGACACGCTGTTCGAGGCCTATAAAGATCAAACCGGCATTACGAACAAAGATGACGTGAAAGAAATCATCCTGCACCCGTACAAGATTTCTAAACCGGGAAACTATCATCTCGACTGCACGGTTGAAGTTGTTGCCAAATCTACCATCACTGCTGAATTCAACGTGTGGTATCCAGGCGGTACGGGCTACACCATGATCGATACCAAGACGTATCGCCTTGACGGCGATAGTGTTTCGGTTCCAGAAACTACTGAGCAGCTTGCGCCAACCATGCAATACAACGGCGTTACCTACAAGCTTTATAGCTGGTATGACAACCAGAGCATTTCTGGCAGCCCGGTGAGCTTCCCTGTAAGCGCTTCGACCAACGTGAAATACTATGCGAAATACGTGGCGCAAGACCAGACGATTACGGTGAAGTATGTCGACAAGGCTACAGACAGGTTGCTCGACTCCAAGACCATAACTGGCTTGGAAAAAGGGCAGCTGGTCACCGAAAGCCCGAAAGATATTGACGGATACGAAATCGATGCCGATTCCAACAAGACCATGACGGCTACTGCTGGCACCGATTCTGAAATCGTGTTCTACTACAACACGCTCGCCCGCGACTATACGGTCAAATATGTGTGCGGTGATGATTCCGATACATGGAAGGCAGTGCATCCCGACAAGACGGGCAGCGGTATGCGTGGCGACAAGGTCACGGAAGAGGCCATCCCTGTAAAGGGATATACCGCGATTGATAAGAGCGGTGAAATAACGCTCGGTGACGGTGACAATACGATCGTTATTCGCTATAAAGAGAACAAGGGCGAGGCGGGTTATTTCCTGTCTGTCCCTGGTGCATCGTGGTCTGGTGGCACCCCTTCCGACTTGGTCTCTTGGGATAAGGATCTTAAATATAAGTACAACTACGGTTTTGCGAAGGGCGATACGTTTACCGTAACGACCTCCGTGCCCGTTGCTGATGGCAAGGTATTCATCGGCTGGCTTGATAAAGAGCGCAACGGTCACGCCTCTGCAATTCGCAAGGCGGGTGATACCGTAACCTATATATATAGTGAAGACCAAGGCTATTGCCTTGATGCTCTATGGGCGAGCCTTTCTGCTACCGGCGAAGACGTTACGTACGATGGCAAATCGCACGGTGTATCGGTCGATGCTGCCATCAACGATGGCAGCAATCTGAAGGACGAATATAAGCAGCAGGCTAAAGAGCATGTGCAGCTGAGCGATGTTGAATACAGCTATCAGGGCAGCGATGGCTGGACTACTATCGCTCCCTCGTTTGTAAACGCGGGTGACTACCCCGTTTCCGTGCGCGCCAATGTTTCGGTTGACGGTGCGTCGTCCGTGCAGTTGACTGCTTCCACAACGGTAAAAATCGCAAAGCGTCCTGTGACGCTTACTTCCGAAACGGCGAGCAAGCCCTATGATGGCACGCCGCTCACCAAACCCGAAGTTGCCATCGCGGGTGACGGCTTTGTGGGGAGCGATGGCGTTACCGCTAAGGCAACGGGCTCGGTTACGCGCGTCGAAGAGGGCGAGGTCGCCAATGCCATTGAGGTAACGGGCGGCGATTCCTATAACGAGGGCAACTACGATATTACGTACAACGTCGGTAAACTGAGCATCACTAATGCAGAAAAGAAATACGAAATAACAGTAACGGCTGCTTCTGGCGATACGACCTATGATGGCGAGAGCCATACGGTTTCTGGCGTGACTGGCACCACCTTTACCAACGGCAAGGGCGCAACCTTCACTATTGAGGGTCTGAGTGCTACTGTCTCCGGTACCGATGCAGACGAGTACCCCAATAAGGTGACCGGCACTGCCGTGGTGAAGGATGCTCAGGGCAACGACGTCACCTCTCAGTTCAATGTGACTACGGTTGACGGCAAGCTCACCATCAACAAGCGCGAAGTGACCATTAAACCTAAGGATGCCTCTAAGGAATACGACGGCAACGCGCTTGTAGCAACCGATTGGGAAGTTGCCGAAGGTTCTGCTAATCAGTTCGTTGATGGCCAAGGTATAGCCAACCCCAAGTACACCGGCTCCCAGACCGCTCCCGGAACCAGCGAGAGCGGAATCTCCGAGTGGGGTTACCAGGACGGCACCAATGACAACAACTACAACATCAAGACCCAGGCTGGCACCCTTAACGTGACTTCTCGAGGCGCGACCCAAACCATCACGGTTGAGGCTAACTCCACCGATGCTACCTACGATGGTAAGGAGCACTCTGCTAAG
>CAKUEV010000112.1 GCA_934646845.1 uncultured Slackia sp. | reverse complement strand
GCCCTTGCGGGAAAACGATTGGACGAACCCGCGGTCCTCGAGCTCCCTGCAAAATCTGCTGGAGGTGTATTGGCTGCCCCTATCCGTGTGCACCATGAGTCTTCCGCCCGGATTTTCCCTGTTCACGGCGTTGTCTAGGGTGTCGATCACCGGATTCTCGTTGATGCGGGAGGAAACTTGCCATCCGACTATCTTGCGCGAGAACGGGTCGAGGTAGGTGGCCAGGCAGGGCCATCCTTCCCTCGTGGGGATGTAGGTGATGTCGCCGCACCACACGCTGTTCCTCTTTCGGGCGGAGAATTCCCTGTTCAAGACATTGACCCCCTTGTCCGAGGCCCTTCCGCCCCTTCTGTATTTCCTGGGGCCTCTGCAGGATGTCAGCCCCTTCCTCGCCATCATGCGCTGCATGGTCTTGCCGTTCGTGACGATGCCGATCTTGCGAGGCTCGACGACGATTCGCCTCGACCCGTACTGCATTTGTTGACACAGGTCAATTGTCGAATTGCTCGAGCGGGGCGTGTTCTATCTCGCCCCTGAAATGCTCTCTGAGATTCACCGGTATCTCTTCCAAGATCTTGACCGGGATATGTATCGCCCCGGACAATTCAAGACCGAGCGCATGGTGAAGCAGGAAGGGATCCTCAACGGCGATAGCGTGCTTTATGCCGACCCGATGGCGTACGATATGTCGTTACGCGGGGCCTTTGCGAGCGAAGCAGCGAAAGCGTACACGACCTTCTCCGCCGACGAGCTCAAGAGTTTCTGCCATTTCACGGCCTCTCTTTGGCGGATTCATCCTTTCGTCAAAGGCAATACGCGCACCGTCGCGGTGTTCTCTGAGCTCTACCTTAATTACCTGGGCTTCGACGTGACGAACGAGCCTTTTGGCAAGCATGCGCGCTTTTATCGCGATGCCCTTGTACGCGCGATGTATCGCAATGCCCCGGCGGGCGTAATGCCCGACGATCGCTTCCTGATCGCGTTCTACGAAAACGCCCTGGGTTTCGCGGAAAACGACCTGTCTCGCGAAGACCTTATATGCACGCCCCTTTTCGAGAATCCCGACTTACTGTGCAACGTCGACCCGAAAGAGGCGCTTAAGCGAGATGCATCTTCTGGTTTCGCTTCTTAATCGCCTCGTTGACGTTTTCGGCATATTCTTCGTAGTTTTTTGGTTTCAGGGGATACAAGGGCGCGAACATTTCAACTCCGCCTTCTTCTGTCACAAACGAGCCGATCAGTTTCTGCCGTTCGCAGAAGCCTTGGAAACTACCGAAATACGCGAAATCATCGGCATAGTACTGGAGCGAATTGAAGACACGCATCAAATTCGCCCTCACTTCTTCGAAGCGGTCATCGTCAGAGAAGAATTTAGATATTCCTTCTTCAAACGCGCATGCGTCACGTTGATGATTGACCGATGAAACCGCGGGGCAGGCGAAGAACGCTTTTAGGCATAAAAGCGTTACATCAATTCTGTCATAGACGCCCTCTTCTCCGCCGCGGGCTTGATTCAGGGTTTCGTGAGGCCCGCCGTTGCTTCCTCGCGGGAATAGGATGTGGCCTCCGAGCTTTCGACTCTCTTTAAGGAATTCGCGAATGCGGAAGTCCGCCTCTGATGCGTTAATATCGTGCGCCGAATAGTAATCTTTAAGCCAGTGCACGCTTGGGCCAAGGTAGTCGACGGAAAACAGAATCGTTTGGTCGCCCGATGGCACCTCGATGTCCCAGAAGGGGCCGCGCCCATAATCTTTCTCGGCGGAAACGCGCGCCTCTTTCGTTTGCGGTCCCCAAAAAGCCTCCACCAGGTCTTCTTTGAGGATTATCGATTCAGAATCGGGGTCGGGACGATTGCCGAGATTGTAGTTTGCCGTGGCTAAATCGTGCAGGTAATTGAATTCAAGAGAATGCATTGAAGCCCCAATCTGTCCTTGCGCTCATGGTTTCGCTTGCTGTCGAGGTGCGGTTGGTTGGCGTGTAGGCTGCACGCGTTGCTGCAGGCGTCTCTTGTGCGGCCACATCTCCCAGTACTCCCCCGTGTTTTCGTCGTAAGCGAGAACGGGAACGTGTCCAGTCTTCATGACGCCGCCATCGATATAGAAGTGCGATGCGCCGTCATGCCACGCACCTTCGTAGCCCGCGATGCCCGAAACGGTCTCGGTGGCGATATGCCCGCTTATGATGTCGAGCTCGAATTTGTGCCCTACGAAGTCTGGCTGCATGGTTGTGAATGCCTCTTCTGGGGTGCCTATGCGCCATAAATCGCCTGCGTCTTCGTCGATTCCGGCATGGACGAACACCTGCTGCGACGTTTCGTAGTAATAGGGAAGCTTCCGTATCCAGGAAAGCACATCGGCGTGGCTCGTCTTCATGCAATCGACGACGAACCGGTATGCTTCTTCGAATTTCCTACGCATGAGCAGGTGTTTGACCTGGCTAAACTCCCCTTCCTCAAGAAAGCTTCTTGCAGTGGCGAGGTTGGAATCGGCAAGAATCCATCCCTGGGTAAAAACCGGGTCGCCGACCATGGTGCAGTATTCGAGCAGCATCTCCTCGTGGTTGCCCCTTAAGGCAATCACCTGGCCGGGATAATCGCGCTGGAGCTGCATGATTCTTTGGTAGACCTCAAGGCTCGCTGGGCCGCGGTCGCAGTAATCGCCGCATAAGACGAGCGTCGAATGCCCGTCTGCCAGGTTGACGAAGGAGAGCGATTTTTCGAAGGCTTCGATGCAGCCGTGGATGTCGCTCATTGCGTAAATCATATTTGGCCCCTTCCTGGGTTGTGACCGTTTGCGATTTCGCAGCTTCTCTCCCCAAAAGATGCGCGGGTTTGCTCCCGCTGTAAATAATACGGGAGTACGCCCGCCCTGTCAACGGTAAAAAGAGTAGAAGGCTTTTGTTCCATCAATCATTAGGTTACGACATGTGCTCGAAAACGTCCTTGAAGTAGCCGCGATCGCGATGCTCGATAGCGTACAGCGCGCGCAGCACGGCTCGTAAGGCGAAATTGGTGTACACCATGCGTACGCCCGGGAAATCGAGTTTCGCAAGCGAGTCGCGGAAGGCTTCGAGCTTCGAGAAAAACAACTCCGACCCAAACAGCGAAGCTTCATAGCGCGTGGCGCCGTCGAAAGAGGCGGGAACGTCGAAGGCGGTGAGCGGCAGCCCCATCAAGGCATAGAAGTCGATTTTGCCGCAGTCTCTCTCATATGTCTCGACGCGCTCAAGTGCATATTCAATGCAGGCGGAAAAAGAAGGCATGTTGGAGATGCCGTCCCTCACGCAGCATTTCGCGGCATAGGGAGCGAGTATGGCGGCCTCGCGGGCGCATTTCACGTTCTTCTTTTGCAGGGCCATCGTTTTCTTCCTTCGCGATGCGGGGCGAATATGGGACGATGCCTCAATTATGCGGGTGCTCGCCCGCTTTTGCAAATGTCGAGCCGTAAGGCAGCTTGGGCTTGGTGGGTCAGATGACGTGCGGCTGCGGACGTTTTCTGCATGGTACGTCGCTCGGTCTTTCGGTTTTCCCGTCGGCAGCAAATTGGAATCGAACGGCCCCTTCAATTGTGTGGTGACGTTGGGGCGTGGCTGCGTTCGATAAGACCCCCGGATGAAAGGGGTAAAATCGGCGGTGAACGGTTATGTCCGCTGTTTTTCGGCCAGTGCTCATCCGTTTCCGCGCGACCATCATTCGCGGGGGAGCTGGCGGACGGAGCTGGCGCGAAAGGCAACCATTCGACGTATAAGGAGACAATGCATGAAAGCGAAGTTCGTTCACCGCTGCACCCATGTGCTTGATAAGGAAGCAACGATCAAGTTCTATGAAGAGGCCCTTGGCATGAAGGTGCTGCGCGAAATGGGTCCCGAAGATGGCTCCTGGACCAATACCTTCATGGGCAACGACGACGTGCCCTTCGAAATCGAGCTCACCTGGAATCGCGGGCGCGTGGAGCCCTACGAGAACGGCGGCAAAGACACCCATATCGCCTTCGTCGTGGACGACTTTGACGCCGCCCACGAGCTTCATGAAAAGATAGGCTGCATCATTCGTGAGAATCCCCGCATGGGCCTGTACTTCATCGCAGATCCCGAAGGCCAGTGGATTGAGATTCTTCCTGCTCGCTAACGCAACATCTGCGTCGGAATAGCGCAGCGCGCGGCGTTGTGGGAATTCTCGCCGAGCGCCGCGCTGCTAGACGCCGTCGCGCTCGAACGGAACCCATGCCACGCCGCGCGGCGTTTCCGCGCGTTCCAGGCATATGCCGAACGATTGCTCTATGGCGCGATGCACGCCTTCTTCGCTCGGCGCGCCCTGCGCCGTCAGGCGGCCGCGCCCCATCACGAATACGGTATCTGCTACCGAAAGCGCTAGGTTTAGGTCGTGAATCACGGCGATGACCGTTTTGCCGCACGCGCGCACCTGGCGAATGAGCCGTGACATGTCGAAACACGCTGCCGCATCCATGAACGACGTGGGCTCATCGAGCAACACGATGGGCGTGCCTTGCGCCAATACCATTGCCATGCGCGCCCGTTGGCGCTGGCCGCCAGACAGGCTCCGCAGCGGCCGATCGCGCAGCTCAAAAACGCCTGCGAGCGAAAGCGCCTCGTCGATGCGTTGCGCGTCTTCGTCGGAAATTCGCGAGAAGGGCCCGTGGTGCGGAAACCTTCCGCACGCCGCCAGCTCGCCTACCGTCATCATGGGCGCTTCCTGCTGCTGCACGAGCACGCCCAAGCGGCACGCCCGCTCACGCGAATCCAACGACGCGACGTCGCGCCCTTGAATAAGCACGCGCCCCGAGGTCGGCTTTGCGAGTCCCATGGCGAGCTTCGCAAGCGTGGATTTTCCGCAACCGTTTGGTCCAACAATGCAGCCGACCTCGCCTTTCGCGAACGATGCGGAAAAGTCGTCGAACAGGAAGCCGCCGTTATAGCCGAATGCGACGTTCTCGAAATCAAGCTCGCCCATCAACGCTCCCCTTTCGCGAATGAAGAATCAGATAGATGAAGAACGGGCCTCCCACGAGGGCCATGCAAATGCCCACGGGAATCTCGAATGGTGCGAACAGCGTGCGCGCGATGGTGTCGCACGCGCATACCAGAATGGCGCCCACGATTGGCGAAAGCGCCAGAACGCGCCGGTTGTCGTGCCCTACGACATATCGCACGACGTGCGGAACGATGAGGCCCACGAATCCGATGAGTCCCGAGAAGCACACCGCCGCGCCCGCGAGCAGCGCCGCGAGCGAAAGCAGGGCGAGCCGCGTGCGGTTCACGTTCAATCCGAGCGCATGAGCGCCTTCATCGCCGAGCGACAAAATGTTCAGCCGCGTCCCCTGCCCTGCGGCCAGAAGCAGACCCGCGCAAATCATGGCGCCGGGTATGGCGAGCTCCGACATCATGACGCCCGAAAGGCTTCCCACCAGAAAGCCCGATGAATTCACGTACGCATCGGGGTTGAAAATGAGCACCGTGTTCATGCCTGCCGTGAAAATCGCCGTGAGCGCCATGCCCGCGAGCACGATGGTCAGGCGCGACGCGCCCGCGTAGGCCGACACGAAGAACACGAGCAACGCCGAGGCGAGCGCGCCCAGAAACGCCGCCGCAGCCGACATGCCCAGCGCGTGCGGGGCGATGCACGCGAACAGCAGCACGAACAGGCCTGAACCTGCGTTCACGCCAATGATGTTTGGGCTGGCCAGAGGGTTGTTCAGTGTTGCCTGTATGAGCGCGCCGGCTTCGGCGAGCGCCGCGCCCGCCAGCACGCCGCCCAGCACGCGCGGCACGCGCACGTTTGCCAGCACGTTGTTCGCCATGTCCGATGCGTTGCCCACCACGAATGCCGCCACGTCCGCCGCGCCTACCGAGGAAGAGCCCAGCGCCAAGCCCGCGAACGCTACGCCGGCGAGCGCGGTCAGCGACAGCAGGAGCATTGCCCGAAAGCGGCGGCCCTCGCGCCTCGGAGCCGCCGCGTTGGATGGTTGATTATCGCGCACGGGTCGCCCTATTCGTTATACAGTGCGTCGTAGAGGAACTGGTACGCCTGGTCCCAATTGTTATTGGGCTTGTATTGGAACAGCTTCGGGTCGAGCGTGACCACGCGGTTGTTCTTCACGGCGTCGAGCTGCGCCCACGCGGGGTTGGCCGTCGTTTGGTCTTCGAGCGCCTTCTGTGCCGCCTCGTCAGAGTCGCCCATCGGAAGCAGGAAGATGGTGCGCGGGTTTGCCTCAATCAGGGCTTCAAGGCTGTAGTCGGAAAGCAGGCCCTTGTTGGAGTCGGCGATATTTTCCGCGCCCAGCTCAGAAAGCATCACGCCTGTTTGCGTGGAGGACGACTGCACGCGCGTGCCGCCCGAATACGTGGTGAGTACCACCGCGCTTCCGGCCTGCTGGCCTTCTGCCTTCGCGCGAATCTCGTTGAT
>CAKUEV010000111.1 GCA_934646845.1 uncultured Slackia sp. | reverse complement strand
CGTGAAGCTGAGCTCGTCTGCGACGAGGCGAAATGCTTCAAGGTGCTGGATGTCGTACATGGGGTTTATCCTTTGTAGAATTCAAAAACATCATGCAAAACATAATAAACATGAATGTTAGGAATAACAAGCAATTCGCTTCATACGGTGCCATGCCCGGAAGAAGGCGAGCTGCAGCGGGCAGCGAGGCGTGGTCGTCGCCGCTTGGCCGGCGCGAGAAAGTGAGGCGGGCCCGCGCTCTTAAGAAACGGGTTGAACTATGCTCGCATTTGGCATGATGCGCGGTTTTTGCTAGGCTCAGAGCACTGATTATTGGGAAGAAGAGGGAAAGGCGCGCATGGAAAGGCTTAGGAATGCGGCATGGCGTGCGCGCGACTTCTTCCGGCGCGATGCCGTGTTGGCAATCGCGTGCGTGTTGGCTGCGGTGTCGTGCGTAGCGGTTCCGCCCGATGCGGGCTATGCCGACTATGTCGATTGGCGCACGATTGGCCTGCTGTTTTCCCTCATGGTCGCCACATCGGGCCTGGCGCGCGCGGGCGTGCTGGCGCGGGCGTGCCGCGCGTTGGTTCGCGCATGCAAAAGCGGCGGTGTACTTATCGCGGCGCTCGTGGGGCTTACGTTTTTTGTGAGCATGGTGGTCACCAACGACGTTGCGCTCGTGGCCTTCGTGCCGCTCGCCCTTGCCGCCTTGCGCGAGGCGGGCCTCGTGCGCCGACTCGCGTTCGCCATAGCGTGCATGACCGTCGCGGCGAACGTAGGCAGCATGCTCACGCCCATCGGCAACCCGCAGAACATCTATCTCTTAAGCGTATCCGGCATGAGCGCGGTGGAGCTTGTGGGCATCATGGCTCCGTATTCTGCCGCGGCATTTGTGTTGCTTGCGGCGGCTATCGGCATTGCCGAGTTGCGCGATCGCAAACGTTTCAAGCATATTCCGTCGCAGATGGCGGGCGTGAATCCGAACGCTCCGCAAGGATCGTTCGCGCTGCGCGATGTGCTGCCGTGGATTGCGCTCATCGCGGCATGTCTGCTGTGCGTGGCTCGTGTCGCGCCGGTGTGGTTGATCGTTGCGGCGGCGATTGCCCTCGCGCTCGTTTTCGACATGCGCGCTCTTGGCCATGTCGACTATGCGTTGCTGCTCACCTTCGTCGCGTTCTTTATATTCGTGGGCAACGTCGCGCGCATTGACACGGTGCGTGAAGCGGTGGCGGCGCTGGTTGATGGCCGCGCCCTGCTTGTGGGCGCTGTTGCAAGCCAGATTATCTCGAACGTTCCGGCCGCAATTCTCATTTCAGGATTCACGACCGATTGGCCGGCGCTGCTCGTGGGCGTGAATATCGGCGGCTTGGGAACGCTTATCGCTTCTATGGCGAGCCTCATTTCGTATAAGCAGCTCGCCGTGGCGTATCCCGAACTCAAGACTTACTACTTCCGCCTATTCACAGGATTGAACTGCGCGTTTCTCGCTGTGCTGCTTTTGCTTGCGGCGGCGATATCTTAGGCGCGCTCAGTAGGCTTATAACGAGTCGTTATATCTTGCATAACAAAGGACTATGGTGCTGAGGAACTCAAAAAAATACGGCATTTACCAGGCTTTATAACATTGCGTTATCGATTGGATAACGTCGCATGAATTGTTTGCGCTTCTTTTCGGTCGTATGCTCCGCCTTGCAATTCGCAAGGAAAACAGAGGGTATTAAGGGAGGCACAATGGAACTTTCCAGAAGGTCATTCATCTCAGGTTTTGCCGCCGCTGGCGCTGTTGCGGCAGCTGGCTTGGCTGGCTGTTCGCCGAAGGTCGACGAGGCTGCAAAGGCCGAGACTTCTGCGGCTGATGCGGGCGATGCCGTAAAGCACAACCCCAAAGGCACCGAGAGCTGCGATCTGGTCGTTGTGGGCTCGGGCACTGCAGGCATGTGCGCCGCTGTGCGCGCGGCTCAGCTCGGCGCAAGCGTCATTCTGCTTGAGAAGAACGTGCTCGTAGGAGGCTCTTCGGGATATGCCGAAGGCATCGGCGCGGTGAACTCGTACATGCATGAAGAAGCTGGTTTGTCGTTCGATACCAACGAAGTGTTCCTGCGCACGCAGGAATATCACCACTGGTCGGCCGATTCCGCCGTGTTGCGCCGCTTCATCGAAAATTCCGGTGCAACCATCAATTGGCTGCATGACGACTGCGACGTCGACTTTTATACTGCGACGGTGACGGCCCCCACGTCATACCCCAGCTGGCATTTGGGCGCCGATGAAAACGGCAACGTCACGCGCATCAGCGAATCCACCATCAAAGTGATGCAGAAGCGCTGCGAGGAGTTGGGTGTCGACTTGCGCACCGAGTGCCCCGCCACGGGCCTCATGACCGCCGAGGATGGCAGCGTGTGTGGCGTGTACTTCCAGCAGGGAAGGGATGAGTACGCCATTGAGGCTAAAAACGCGATTCTCGCTACGGGCGGCTACTCGAACAACCAGGAAATGTGGGAAGAGTTCACGAAGCTCGACTTCGACCGCGTGTGGAACTGGGGCGCCGACGGCCGCGATGGCGATGGCATTCGTTGGGCGCGCGAACTGGGCGCGGACCTTCACATTCCCTCGAATCTCATGTTCGGCAGCATTCGCTGCGCCGGCGCCAACGAGTTCGAAGACCATGCTGGTTGGGTGTTCTCGTGGGAACCTGCGTTGCGCGTGAATCAAGACGGCGTGCGTTTCATGAACGAGTCCCTGGCGGCCGACTTTAGTCGTGGCGGCAATGCCGTTATCGCGCAGACCAAGGCATTCGTGATTTTGGACAAGGCCTATCTCGACAAGATGACCGACGAGGCGCTGCCCGTTGGCCTGGAATCGGTGGGTATTATTTCGGGCGAGCCGCTTTCTGATGCTCGCGATTTGGTTGAAGCCGCTGTCCAGAAGGGCGACGTGTTCAAGGCCGATACTATTGAAGACTTGGCCAAGCAGATGGGCGTCGACCCCGAGGCTTTGACGAAAACCGTCGACGAGTTCAACGCATGCTGCGCTGCAGGCGTCGACGAGAAGTTCGGCGCGACTTCGGAGGCCTTGGTGCCGGTGAGCACTGCTCCGTTCTACGCTTCGGTCGCCCAACCCACCGTATTCACTTCGGTCGGCGGTCTGCGCGTGGACGAGTGGCTGCGCGTTCTGGACACTGACGGTCAGCCCATCAAGGGCCTGTTCGCCGTGGGTACCGATGCCAGCTCCTATACCGGTCGCGACTACGACGTGGGAATCATGTCTGGTGCTGAGCAGGGCTGGTGCGCTACGGGCGGTCGCCTGGCAGCCGAGTACATCGTGTCGGGCAAAGCTGAATAGGCACTGCTCCGGCAACAGAGTTTCCTGTCTCGTGCAATGCGGGGCGCCTTAACGAAATAATTCATGCCGCAAGGCCCGTTCGCTTCCCTCCCTCCGGCGAATGGGCCTTTGTCGCGTTCGATGCTTCAAGAAGCGTGCCGTTCGGCGCGACAATGGGGTAAGCTTAACGTTGCAGCTAGGGGAGGGGATTTCGGTGGATTTATTTCGCATGCGATGCTTCGTGAGTGTTGCCGAAAATAAGAGCCTGTCGAAGGCGGCTCGTGAGATGTTCATATCGCAGCCGGCCATGACGGCGCAGATGAATGCGCTTGAAAAAGAGCTCGGCGCGCAACTTTTGGTGCGTGGCCATTCGACGGCCATCACGTCAACGGGCGAGCTGGTGCTTACGTCGTTTCGTTCGATGCTTTCTGAATACGACGATTTGCTGCGTGGCGTGCACGAGAGCGAGGCGGCAACGCACGGTCGTATTCGGTTGGGCTTTCATGGACCTGTGGGCTGGGGAAACGTCGGTACGTCGATTTCTGAATTCAAAGTTTCGCATCCAGGTGTTGAGGTGGCGCTCGTCATAGATACATGGACGAACTTGCTTGCCATGCTGCGTGAGGGAACGCTTGATTTGGCTTTTATGGAAATGTCCGAGGTTGAGGGCGTGAGCGACATCGCGGCGCATCCTTTGTTCGAGGAGCCCATTTGCGCCGTGCTGCCTATGGGCCATAAGCTTGCCGGCCGCGAGTCGGTCAGCGTGGCCGATGTGCGCGACGAAGTGCTGCTTTTGCCCGACCCGTCCATTGCGCCGCATTTTTTCAGGCGGCTGCACGCCTCGTTCGAGCGCGCCGGCGTTCGCGTTGAGCATGCTGGGGCAGGTAACCATTACGAGGCCACGGTGGTGCTGGTCGCCGCCGGCGAAGGCATCTCGTGTATGCCCGGCACGTATTTCGCGGGGCTCGACTCGATGGCGGCGGTGCCATTTTCCGATTTGGGCATGGGCATGCGGTATGCGATCGCGTGGAATCGGGCGTCGTCTTCGTCTGTTGCTTCCGAATTCGTTGAGTTCGCCGACACACGCGAGTGGCGCTAACTCGTCGCGCGTATCGGCGTTTGCTTCAACTGGTTCGCGGCTTTGGCGGCGTTTACGGACGCAGGCCGCTGCCGCCCTGGACGGTGATGGTTTCGCCGGAAACGTAGGCCGACAAATCGCTCGCGAGGAACACGGCCACGCCGCCGATGTCGGTCTTCGGGTCGCCGAAGCGTCCCAGCGGAATGCCCTTGATGGTAGCGGCGAACGTGTCGGGGTAGGCTTCCTTCCATGCCGCGAGCTGTTCAGTCATCGCCAGCGGGCAAATGCAGTTTGCGCGCACGCCGTCGGGGCCCCACTCGGTGGCCGCGACGCGCGTCATGCCGCGAATGCCTTCCTTGGCCGCCGCATAGCTCGACTGGCCAGGCTTGCCGAACAGGCCGGCGCCGCTCGCCAGGTTGATGACGCAACCCTTCGTCTTTTTAAGCTCGGGGAAGGCGTGCTTCATGTAGAAGAAGGCTCCGTACAGGCCCGTGTTGATGGCCAGGTCGAAATCTTCTTTCGTGTGATCGATAAGATTGGTGCCGCTCTTGGAGGCCTGAGCGTTGTTCACCATGACGTCGAGCTTGCCAAAATGCTCGACGCACTTTGCAACGGCCGCCTCGACCTGGGCCTCGTCGGAACCCTCGGCGACGGTGTAGGCGACATCGACGCCGTATTCGCCCTTGAGTTTTTCAGCCGCTTCGGCCAGGCGTCCCTCGGTGCGGCCGGTAATAAACAGGCTTGCGCCCTGTTCAGCGAACGCGCTCGCAATGCCGAAACCGATTCCCTTGCCGCCGCCGGTGATAATGGCGACCTTTCCATCCAAAAGACCCATGGGGCACCCCTTTCGATTGCTTTTCTTGGAATGCTACAGCGCAAGTGGCAATTTGGTGTGGGGAAGGCGTGAAGGGAGGATAACGGGTCGATTTCAACGGAGCAGCGGCGGAACGGGCGCTGCTAGGATGGGCAAAATCAAACTGTTTGACCGCATTCTGGGGAGATAGATGAATTCAATGAACGAACAGCCGACGGAGCGCATGGCGAACGGTGGCGGAAACGGGAGCGGAAGTGCCCAGCCTTCGATGCGCTCAGCCGATGCGTCGTTTGAGGCGACGCGTGCCATCCCCGTGCGCCAGGCTGCTTCGTATTTCTCCGACCGGTCGTTTTCCTCGCAGTCAACGGTTGCCTCGCGCCCCGTTGCGCAGCCCGAGAAAACGGCGCGCATGAGCGCTCAGCCCGTAGCTTGCGGCGAATACGTGCGCGACCCCTTCGAGCCAAGCACGCCGGATCCTGCGACGTTCCCGCAGCAGTCGTACGTCCCGGGCTCGACCGCCCCGGTCGCGACGCGCTATTCGGAAAGTTCCCGCGTGAAGAAAAAGCCGCCCCTTGCCGTGATTTTCGCCGGTGCTTTGGTGGCGTTGGCCGGCTGTGCGTTTGTGCTTTTCCATGCGAGCGACACGACAGGTTCGACTGTAACGCCCGGCGGAGGCGTCACCCAGGCGGAGCGCAGCGAGGCGGAATCGGGCGAGTCGTCCTTCAAAACGCCAGGCGTGCAGCAGGATGCTGCGACGCTCACGGTCGATACGTCCGATTTGGCGGGCGAGAAGTGGTCGAATGCGAAAAAGATTCTTGAAGTGCGCGGCGCCGATGTTTCGTCCATCGTAGTGTTGACCGACGACGGCAAAGATGTGTGGGATGCGTCGAATTGGACGGTCGAGTCTATTGCGGTTGAAGATGGGGCGCTCACGGCCCATTTAGTGCATGACTCGGGTTCGGCTGTGGCAGACGCCGTGTCGGGCGCCTTGGAAAACGGGGCGACTGAAACAGCCGGAGGCGTGCTCGACGCCGCGGGCGAGGCCGTGAAATCGGCGGGCGAGACCGCTGCGGAAAAGGCGACCGACTTTATCGGGTCGCTGTTCTAGAGGCAATCGGGACGCAAGAGGTCGATTGGGCATTGATAAGGGCGCCTGTTGGATGGGACGTTGCGTCACTTGGGGCCTCTGATGGGCGGTTTGTGACGCGGCGACCCTGCTATTGGCGTCGAATCGCATTCGCCGGCCGTCGCCG
>CAKUEV010000110.1 GCA_934646845.1 uncultured Slackia sp. | reverse complement strand
CCGCCAAACGACGCACATGGGCCCGGTTCTCGGCAATCGACTCCATACTCACGCCCCAGGACGTCCTTCCATGAAATCAAAAGCAGCGTTCAAGCCGGCACCCTCGTTAACATGCTCTATGCTCCGAGCATTGAGCACATGGGACCCTTGCAATTAACCGGCGCTTCCTAGAGCGCGCTTCTTGCCGCATCAAGCACAATGCCGATAAGAATATCGCTCTCGCTCACCGTGAAGCCGTCAAGATTCGCAAGGTCCATGACCGCACCCAGAATCACGAGGCCCGCCGGAAAAATACCCGCGCGCTTGGGTTGAATGCCCGCAACCTTCATGCGGTCGGCGAGCGGCAACGCCCACATGCGCTCAGCCACTTCATCGAATTCAGCGCGCGTCACGCGAGCACCATGAACCTTCGACGAGTCATAGGGAACCAAAGCATCTCGCACGGCCACCACGCTCGTGGGCGTTCCCGCAACCGCAACAAGGCGGTCGCACGAATTGCCCGCTTCGAAAAACGGCGCGAGGGTCTCGTGCGCCCACGCTGAAGCCGCAGCAAGCTCGTCTTTCGTCGGCGGATCGCCAGCCAGGAATCGCTCCGTCATACGACGGCAGCCAATATTGAAAGAATGCGATGCTCGCACCGCAACATCAGGCACGAGGTCGCCCGCCGAACCGCTCGCTCGACCAAATACCATCTCAGTCGAACCGCCGCCAATATCGGCAAACAACAAATCCTCATTGCGAAAATCATTCGACGCGCCCAAAAACGACAGCGCCGCCTCACGCTCGCCCGGAATCACCGAAAGCTCAACGCCGACTTCACGCAGGCGCGACACGAATACGTCCGCATTGCGCGCATCGCGGCTCGCGCTCGTAGCAAGCGCGACCACGCGGTCGACCGCGCAATCGGCCGCACATGCATCAATAACCTTGCGGTACTCAGCGACCTGGGCAACCGTGCGATCAATCGCCTCGGGCGAAAGTTCACCCGACGCATCGACCCCTTCGCCCAAATTCGTGATGGCGCTTTGGCGGGCCACCTGTCGTGTGCCCGAAGCATCCACATCCGCAACGAGCAAACGGCTCGTCACTGTTCCAATATCGATTGCAGCAATCCTCATGCGACGCACCTTTCCGCTCGCCCTTCCGTCTTGCCTTCATTGTAAAGAAAGAGCCGGGGAAATTCCCCGGCTCGAATCATGCTTTATTGAGCGTCGCTATATCCAAAAATAGGGTCGAGCACGCCCGAATACCATGTGTCGGGCGTTTTCACGCTCGCAGAATCGATTTGAGCATGCACCGTATCGGGCGTCGATGACGATTCATCTTCAGAAAGGCCAACCACGACGCCAGCCGTCTCCCCCTTCGACACCCAACCAAGCTGCTCGCGAGCGACATCCTCGATGCCCTCGTCGGTCGAAAGCCGATCGATGTCGCTTTGGATAGCCGCGTTGCGCTCGCTGAGCAGGGCATATTCCGCCTCAAGCTTATCTTGCGTGCGCAAGCCCACGTAATACTGCTGCGCCATAGGATACAAGAACCAAAGGGCCGCGGCGATACATATCAAAAGGCCGAGCGCGTAAACCCAAATCGGAGCACTCAAATGGGCTTTTGCCTGCGACGCGCGACTTGCGGCAGCCGCACCTCGACAGCCACGGGCACCGCGTCCCTCGTTCGAGCCGCCAAGGTCGTTGAAAGCTCGCTTATGATTCCGACCCATCTCGCCCTTGTAGACCGCCGCCCGACTGCCCGCTTGTGCAGGAGCACCAGCATCGCCTCCAAATTGACGATTGAAAAGTTTCTCGGCTTTGGCCTTGGCCTTCGACTTCTGACGACGCTCCTTTTTCGAAAGGCGCGAGCTATACGACGTCTCGTCCTCTTCATTTTCGATATCGTCGGGATCGAATACCTCGACCGCGGCACGAGGCTGCGCGGATGCGCCACGCGAAGCGCGCGACTCCCCGGAACGAGAAGAACGGCGTGAATTCGAGCGAGCCGAAGCATCGCCGAAGAGCTGCTCATCAAGATCGTCGAATGCCGAGAATGCATCCAAATCGAAGCCGGACGACCTCGTTGTCGCTCGGCCCGAAGCCGAACGCGACGAACGAGCCGGACGCGAACTCACGCGCGAATTCGCCGCGAATGACGCCTCGCGGTCGTCGTAGGGAGCCGGCTCGACGATAGGCTGAATGCGCCCAGAGCGCGTGACTTTCGAGAATCGAGCGCGTTCGCCACGGGCGAAACGGTCGCTTGAAAGCGAATCGAGCGATTGGGAATAGTCGAGCCCGCGAGCGGAAGATGTTTCGCCAACAGCATGGGAGCTTACGCGGCCCGATGAGGCATAGACGTCGCGACCGCGCATAGATGCGCTTTCGTCATATCGAGCAGCGCGCGACTCAACAACATCTCGCGACGCACGCGAAGATGCGCGGCTCGAGCCGTCGAATGAAATGATATTGCTGCTGTTGCGCGACATAAAAGATGAGGCCCCTTGCATCGTGGTGTGTTTAAAGTGGATGTAATGCTGTGAGCTAGTGTCTGATTATCATACCACGGAGACGACAGGCACGGCATTCAATCACCCACGCGCGCGCTTATTTTCACGAACAGAAAACAAGCCCAGGTTATCGCGCCGCATCCTCCCCCAACGCAAAAGGGCCAGGGAACAATTCCCTGGCCCCGACACATCACCTTTTCGCAACGAAAGCGTTCTCGGCAGAGTTAGATAACCGAAATCGCACCCGTCGCAATGCACACGATGCTAATCACGAAGAACGCGACAATCGCGGCGGCAACCACCTTGTCGAGCGTCTTCGGCAGGAATGCCTCGTTGCGCTCTTTCTGGCCATACCAGTACAAAACGATGCCCGGCGCGAACAGAATGGTCGTGATCATGAGGCCCGTAAGGCCACCCGCGTAAATCAAGAAAATCGAGTAGAAGAAGCCAACGATGCCGATGCCGCGATAGAACGCCAGCTTGCCGCCCGTAACGCCCTCGAACCCATCCTTCTTAAACGCGCACACGAGCAAGAACATCGAGCTGAAGAAGTACGGAATCAAAATCATCGAAACCGACACGCCGTAGAAGAACTGGTACGTTTGCTCAGAAAACAAAATGACGATGAGGAACGCCTGAACGATAAGGCAGGTCACCGTAAGGGTGACGATAGGAGCGCCCTTGCGGTTTTCCTTCGCGAAGACCTTCGGGAACACGCCCTGCTTCGCGGCCTCGTGCGGGCATTCAGAAGAGATGATGGTGTAGCCCAGCATGGCGCCCAGGAGCGACAAAGCAACGCCCAAATTCACAAGCGCCGCGCCCCACGGGCCAACGACGGTCTCGAGCACGCCCGCCATCGACGGGTTGGGGAGCTCTGCAAGCTCAGCACGAGGCATAACGCCCATGGACAGAATAGAAACCAGCAGGTAGATGCACAGAATGCCGATGAATGCGGTGACGGTTGCGCGGCCTACGTCCTTGCTATATTTCGCACGACCGGAAATGGCGACAGCGCCCTCGATGCCCAAGAAGATCCAGATGCTCACGCCCACGGTGCCAACAACCTGATCCCACAAGCTCGGCCCATCGGGCTCGCCCCAGAAGTTGTCCATGAAGATTTCCGGGTCGAAGTGCATGCTGAACAGAATGGCGACAATCGCGACGAACAGCGGAACCAGCTTAGCGATGGTCGTGATGATGTTGACGCTTGCAGCCTCTTTCACGCCACGGCTCACCAAAAGCCAGCAGATCCACACCACAATGGATGCACCGATGACCGAGGGAAGATTATTGCCCTCGCCGAACAGGGGCACGAAATACGAGATGGACGCGAACAGAAGCGTGGTGTAGGAAACCGTGGCGAGCAGCGCCGAAATCCAGTAGCCATAGGCCGAAATGAAGCCCATGAACTCACCCCAACCGGCGCGAGCATACGAATAGATGCCACCTACCAATTCCGATTTATATTTGCTCAGTGCGTAGAAGCACATCATGAGCGAGAAAACGCCGATGCCGCACACGACCCAGCCGATGAGCACGGCTCCCGTATTCGCGCCTGCCGCGGCCATATCGCCGGCCATGGTGAAGACGCCGCCGCCGATAACGGCGGTAATCACGGCCGCAATAAGATGCGGCAGCGACAGGCCATTGGGATCGTTCACCTGAGATGACGAGCCCCCGTTGGACTTTGCCATAGTATTCCTGCTTTCTTTAGCGACTCGTTGAAGCACCGAACACCCCTGCACAGCGTTTCAACATAACTCATTCACTATACCCTACATAGTGCAGGGTTTTCGGACGAATTCGCCCCAAGTTTTCTCACGACAACAAGAAAGGGGCTGTATCAAAAGCGATTTCGATACAGCCCCTTCGACTATTCCGCGCTGTTTGCAATTGCTTTGTCGATGAGCGCGTTGAGTGCTTTCGCCTGTTCGTCAGAGGCGATTGATCCTACGACCTGGCCCACAATTTCGCCGTTTTTGTCAACAACGTAGGTGGTGGGGTATGAATACAGTCCCGATGTGAGCTTGCCGGCTTCGCTGTTCGATGCGAACCAAACGTTTTGGTACGTAGCGCCCTTCTTGGCCAGGATATCTTTTGCATCGGAAATTGCGGTTTTGTCGCCGTCCAGGGTGAAGGAGTTGATGCCCACCACGGAGCCGCCCTTCTCGGCAAGCATCTTGTTCAGCGCTTCCAAGTCGCTCAGCTCACCGACGCACGGCTTGCAGGTGGTGAACCAGAAATTCACGACGGTCACGGTATTGTTGGCGAAAAGATCGCTGCTGCCCACGTCGTTTCCATCAAGGTCTTTGCCCTGGAAGCTAGGGAATTTCATCAGGCCGGCGGAGGTGGTGCCGCTGGAGCCGCCTGCGTCGCCCGTCATGCCAGCGCTTGACGCGTCAACGCTTTCGCCTTCGCTTGGCTTGCTGCCGCAACCGGGGTATTTCTGCTCAAGAACTGTGAGCTTGTTTTCAATCTCCTTGATTTGCTGCGCGCCCTCTTCGAGCGTTTTCAGCTCGTCGGCCGTGAATTCGTCCTTGGCGCCTTCGATGGTGGCAAGCAGGAAATCGCCGTAATTCGAGCCATCTTCAATCATCGGGCTGTTTTTGTTTGCCGACTGAAACACTTTTTCCCACAGGCTGGAATTACTGGTCAAAATATCGTTTTCCTTTTGCATGAGCTGGGCAAACAACGTTGCTGCTTCACTGGCGCTGCTGGGTTCCGTCGCCATGAGCTCCGCAATGTCGGAATTGCTGCCCGATGCGCTGCCTTCGGTGCCTTTGTCTGCCGAGCAGGACGCAAGGCAAATTGCCAGGGCCGCCGCAACGACCATTGCTACAATCTTCGATAGTTTCATGGTTCGTTTCCTTTCGTCTTATTCGAACTTTGCTTCTTCTTTATCTTTCATTGCGGTAGCGCAAGGGTTTTTCTCGGGAAGATCCAACCCATAGCGGAAACTCACGGCGCAGGTAGGGCAGGCGCTTATGCATTTGCCGCAGCGGATGCACTCGGTGCTGTTCGGCGACTCCGTAATGGCCACATCCATTTTGCATGCCGCAGCGCATGTTCCGCATGAAACGCATTTGTGCTGGTCAACCTTTATTCCCAATAGCGAAACCTTGTTCATAAGCCCGTAGAACGCGCCCAGGGGGCAAATCCATTTGCAAAACGGGCGGTAAAACAGCACGGCCAGCACAACAATCGCAATCAAAACCGCAAGCTTCCAGCTGAACAGCGCCCCAAGCGCAGAACGTATGCCTTGGTCAACAGCTGCCAGAGGAATTGCCCCCTCGAGTACGCCTTGCGGGCAAATATATTTGCAAAAGAAGGGGTCGCCCATGCCTACATCGTTTACCACCAGCGCGGGCAGCAAAATCACGGTAATCAGCAGCACAATGTATTTCAGGTACGTGAGCGGCTTGAGCTTTTTCGTGGACAGCTTTTTGCCGGGAATCTTGTGCAGCAAATCTTGCAGCCAGCCAAAGGGGCACAGAAAACCACAGATGAAACGCCCCAACAGCACGCCCAGCAGAATCAAAAATCCCGTTACATAGTAAGAGAAGCTGAACTTCGATGACCCCACCACCGATTGAAACGCGCCAATTGGGCATGCTCCCGTGGCGGCAGGACAGGAGTAGCAGTTCAAGCCGGGAACGCAGACGGCTTTGCCTTCGCCCTGGTAGATTCCGCCTTTGACGAAGTTCGGCAGGTGTATGTTGGTGAGCAGCGTTGCTCCCGCTTGAATCCAGCCGCGAAAACGGCTCAAGAATAACGACGCGCGTGGTTTCTTCTTATCCAATTCCGATACACTCCAAACACAGTCGTATCGCTTTGCCCAGCACCAGGTCTGCTTCGCCGCGCATCGCACCGAAGTACAGCAGCGCAACCCCTGCAATCAGCAGCACGATTTGAGATATTGCTTTTGCATATTTGGACAACCTCATCACTTCCTTCATTTCGCGTTCCATTAGACCACGGGTGATATAAAATCCGCGTTAAGGCAACAGACGTAATTG
>CAKUEV010000109.1 GCA_934646845.1 uncultured Slackia sp. | reverse complement strand
GGCCGGTTTTTTGCTATCATGGGGCAGTTTTCTGGGGAGAAGCTATAAGGGAGGCGCGCATGTCGGTTGCGCAGGCGAGGGGCATTGTCAAAGGCTTGAAGTGGTACCACTTGGGCTTTTGCTTCTTTTGGGCGGTCACGTTCGTCGCACTTATGGCTCCTGCCGATGAATTCGCGTTTGCAAGCACGGGCTTTTCCGTGGGAAAGCAGATTTCGACCATCGCTGCCGTCGTCGTGGCGGCGACGCTCTCGGTTCGCCGCGGCAGCAAGGCGTTTTCTCCCGAGTCGGCGTATATCGCAGGCATCGCCCTGTCGGCTGGGTCTCTTTTGTATTACCTCGCATTCTTTCTGGCCGATTTCTCGGTTGCCTCAGTCACAATTGCATCGGTGCTGATGGGAGCTTCGCAGGGCGCGTTTTTCGTGATGTGGCAGAGCTTCTATGCATCAGAAGGTACCTCGCGCACCACGGTTTATATCCCTCTTTCTGCACTGTGTTCGGTTGTGCTGTGCATCGCCATCGGCTTCTTGCCGACGGAATGGCTCGTGGTTTGCGGCGTTATCGTTTTGCCCGCGCTCGGCGCGTGGACCTTGCGCAAAAGCCTCGCCGAGGTCGTTCCTTATGAAGCGGAAGCGCTCACTCGTGAGCGTCGCCGCATGCTGCTGCGCGACATGGGACGTCCGGTGTTCTGCGTGTGCGCCATCGGTTTCGTGTGGAAGATGATCGGCTACGTGGTTCCGCAGGGCAATCTCGGCTCTTTCGAGGGCATCATGCTTGGCATGAGCTGCGCCACGCTCGTGGTTGCGGCCATCGAACTGTTCACTGAGCGCGGCTTCGACATGCTGCGCGTGTATCAGGTCATATTCCCGCTTATCACCGGAGTGTTCCTGCTGCCCACGTTCTTTGGCATTGGGTGGCTTGGCGCGGTTTCGGTATTTACCATGTTCGGTTTCGAGGTGGTGAATCTGTTGTTGCTCATCACCTGCGCGGCGTATGCAAGCCGCAAGGCCATCGATTCGTCGCTCGTGTACGCGCTGTGCGTGGCGCCGACGCTCGTGAGCTTGCTTTTGGGCGATACGGTGGGGCAGGTTGCCGCTGCGCATACGGTGCTCGATTTCACGCTCGTGGTCGATGTGCTGTTCGTGTGCGTGTACGTGCTTACGGCGGCGCTCTTTTTGGCGTCGCTTGGCCGCAACAGGAGCGATGTGCGCCGGTCAATAACCGCGGCTCCTCAGACGAATGCGAGCGAATGCAATTCCGGGGAAGCCCTTGCGGAAAATGTTGCTCGGGCGAAATCTGAGGAATCTCCGATTCAAGACGCAAGCGTGGCCGAAGGGAAGCAGTGCGTTCAGAAGACGCTGTCGAGCAAAGAGGCGGCGCGTGATGTCCAACAGTGTGAAGAAAAGCCTTCGGCCGCCCTTCGCCGCTCAAATGACGTCGTCCCCATGGTGCCAACCGACGAATCGTCCGGCTCTCTTGAGGAGCTTCTTTCTTCGCTTAACCTCATTGACCCGCTTTCTGCTCGCGAGTGCGAGGTCGCCGATTTGATGCGGCACGGAAACACCGTTGCGGCTATTGCTCGCCGTCTCTACATTTCAGAGAACACGGTGCGTGGGCATACGAAAAGCATCTATCGCAAACTCGGAATCCACTCGAAGCAAGAGCTCATCGACCTTTTAAATTAGCCCGCCTTCGGTCTTCCTCGTCGCGCTCCATATCCAAAAAAATACCAACCCATCTTGTCGAAGCGAGGTGGGTTGTTTTGTTTTCAACCCTGGATTCCATGGGTTGCTACCCCGATAATACGAGGCTAAACAAGCTCCCTACCAGGCGAAACAATAAAACAACCCATAATATGTGGTGCGTCGTGCCCCATCTCGCCTCTATAGTGGCGCCATCGCATCCAGGGAGGGTGCAGATGCAAGCGCTGGGAAGGGCGCGTCTTTGCAAAAGCCATGAAATTCGCCTGCGCGGCCTTGGGTCTGCGCGGCTTGCTATGGCGTTCGGGGCGATCTCTTCGACGCGGCATCCCAAGGGATTCCATTAGGAGGGAACCATGGAAGAATTGAAGAAGGGCATTTCTCGCCGCAACCTGCTCAAGGGCGCAACGCTTTCCGCCGCCGGCGTGGCGGCGCTCGGCATGTTTGGCTGCAGCCCGGCGGGTGGCTCGTCGAGCTCGAGCAGCAAGGCCGACGCCGCTGCCGAATCGAAGCACACGTGGGAGGTTGCCCCCGAGGCTATCACCGATATCGCCGAAACCGTCGAGACCGAAGTGCTCGTCATTGGCGCCGGCTATTCGGGAACTTGCTGCGCTCTGAACGCCGCGCAGAATGGCACCAAGGTCACCTTGGTTGAGAAAGACGGCGTGCCCAACGGCCACGGTGTTGGCGGTACGGGCGCCATCGCGTCGAAGGCGCTCGACGCGCTCGACATCCATTTCGACAAGTCCATCGAAATGGAGCGCTGAGTCTCCACCTGCGGCAACCGCTGCCGTGAGTCCCTCGTTGCCAAGTGGTTCCGCGAGAGCGAGCGCTGCATGAACTGGCTGCTCGACCTTGCCGAGTCCGATGGCGCGAAGTGCATGGTCACCGTTGGCTCCAATTCCACGGTGCACCCCGAGATCGATTGCTATCACATGATCTTCGGCGGCAACCTCGCTCAGGAAAACGAGGCAATCTCCATCGCGACGTACATTGAGTACCTGTTCATCGCCAAGGCTGAAGAGACCGGCAATTTTGAGCTCGTGTACAACATGCCTGCTCAGCAGCTCGTTACCAACGATAAGGGCGAAGTCACCGGTGCCATCTGCAAGAACGAAGAGGGCAAGTACGTGCAGTACAACGCCTCCAAGGGCGTCGTGCTCGCTACCGGCGACGTGAGCTACAACGACGAGTACATCAACGAGTTCGCCCCCATCGCGAACAAGGTTATGACCCGCCTGTGCTCCGACCAGGGCAACACTGGCGACGGCCACAACATGGCCGCATGGGTCGGCGGTGCCTTCCAGGACGGCCCGTGGCCCACGATGATGCACCCGCAGGCAGCGGCTATGTATCATGGCCCCTTCCTGTTCGTGAACCCCAAGGGCAAGCGCTTCATGAACGAGGCCACCTGGGTTCAGGGCAAGTGCGTCGGCACCATGGTCAATGGCGGCGACGACCACTGCTGGTCGATTTTCGACTCCAACTTCGAGGCCGACAACACCGCATCGCTCGAGTTCGGCGGCGGTATGTTCTGGGATTCGTTCCGTGCTGTGGGCACCACGGCGGCCGATGCGTCCGCTTCCCATGCCAAGACGGTGAAGGAAGGCATCGAGAAGACCCCCGACAACTACAAGGTCGCCGACACCATCGACGAACTGCTCAAGCAGCTCGACGTCGACGTCGACGAGGCCAAGAAGACCATCGAGCGCTACAACGAGATTTGCAAGAAGGGCGAAGACACCGACTTCTACAAGGAATCTCACTTCCTGTTCCCCATCGAGCAGGGCCCCTTCTACGCGACCAAGGTTGCCCCCGGCCTGCTCGCTGTTGTCGGCGGCATCGCGATTTCCGACAACTTCGAGGTTGTCAACGCCGAGGGCGAGCCCATCAAGGGTCTGTACGCCATTGGCAACTGCTCCGGCAACATGTACGCGTACGACTACCCGATTAACGTTCAGGGCAACAGCCATGGCCGCTGCCTCGTCGAGGGCAAGTGCCTCGGCGAACAGCTCGCGGGCGTTTACCAGGAGCAATAGCAGCGACAAACGAGTTGCCGGGCTGGCCATGCTGGCGAAAACGTGCCCAGTGTCGCGAATTGCCTAGAAGCAGGAGCGAAGCGTAGCGTCGCTACGCGAGCCGTGCATGAAAGGCAAGGCGCGGTGCATGTCTGTGTCGCGGCAACAAGCTGAAGCGTCGTTCGTTAGAACGGCGCAGAAATACACCCCTCCCCGGGCCCGCCGCTTGGCGGGCCCTTTTTGCTAGACTTACGTGCGATGAAAGGAATCGCATGACTATGAACGACGATGAATTGTTCGAGCATTTGCAGGAGCTTATGGCGGAGTTGCCCGCGATGCAGGAAAAAGGCGCCGTGCTTGCGAAGGCCCGTGCCGCGGCTGAGGTTTCTAAGCGCGCGCACTACTACGAAGGCCAGCAAAATGAGCTGAATGGCATTTTGTCCGAGATGGCCGAGCATGAACGGGAGAGGGCCATTGCCATCGAGCAAGGCGACTGCGAGCGCGAAGAAGCGCAGCGCGCTCTCATCCTGACGTGCGGCACGCAGCGCGGCATTCGCAAAGGTGCCGCCGATGCGGCAAAACGCGAGCTTGACCAGGCTCTTTCCGATGGCGGGTTCGCATCTTGCGAAGAAACGGACGCTGCGAGGCTTTCCGAATCTGACCTCGCGAGCCTTTCCGCGGAAATAGAGGCCTACCAGGCCGATTACGCCGAAACGCTCGCCGCATGCGAGCGAATCGAGGCGGCAGGGGCGGCTTCGGCCGATGCGGAAGGTGTCGAAGAAGCGTAAATTGCGTCGCGACCTTTCGCCGCATGTGCTTCCTGCGCTACAATAGCCCAGTTTGAGCGATTAGTTTCACTTCGCAAGGAGCTATAAACCGATGACCGAATTCATCAACGAGTATTGCATGCACGACCACACGTGCGGCGAGCTGCGTGCCTCCGATGTTGACGCGCAGGTCACCCTCACTGGCTGGGTGTGGCACAACCGCGACCACGGCGGTCTGATTTTCGTGGACCTTCGCGACCGCGAGGGCTACACGCAGATCGTGATCGACCCCGATTGCGTTTCCGAAGAGGAGTTCCACGTTGCCGAGCATCTCGGCCGCGAGTTCGTGCTGAAAATCACGGGCAAAGTGCGCGCCCGCGCCGAAGGCACTGTGAACCCGAACATGGCGACGGGCGAGATTGAAGTGCTCGCCAGCGGCATCGAGGTGCTGAACACCTCGGTCACGCCCCCGTTCTCTATCGAGGATGGCATCGAGACCGACGAAACCACGCGCATGAAGTGGCGCTACATGGACCTTCGCCGTCCCGAGATGTACAAGAATCTCAAGCTTCGCCACACCGTGGCACAGGCTATGCGCAAGGCTCTCAACGAGCGCGGCTTCCTCGAGGTCGAAACGCCGATTCTGGCGAACTCCACGCCCGAAGGCGCTCGCGACTACCTGGTTCCGTCTCGTCCCAACCCGGGCAAGTTCTACGCGCTGCCGCAAAGCCCGCAGCAGTTCAAGCAGATGCTCATGGTGGGCGGCATCGAGCGCTACTACCAGATCGCTCGCTGCTTCCGCGACGAGGACCTGCGCGCCGATCGCCAGCCTGAGTTCACCCAGGTCGACATCGAGATGTCGTTCGTTCAGGAAAACGACGTCATCGACATGATGGAAGGCGTCTTCAAGGAAGTTCTCGAAGCCGCTGGCGTCGAGCATGAATTCCCGCTGCAGCGCATGCCGTGGAAAGAGGCCATGGATCGCTTTGGTTGCGACCGCCCCGACATCCGCTTCGGCATGGAGCTCGTTGATCTTACCGAGATCGTGCGTGGCTGCGGCTTTGGCGTGTTCGCCAAGGCTGTTGAGGCTGGCAATATCGTGAAGGCCATCAACGCGAAGGGCGCTGGCGACTGGAGCCGTGGCGACATCGACAAGCTGGCCGACATTGCTTCCGCCAATGGTGCGAAGGGCATGGCTTGGATTGCCTACACCACCGATGGCAAAGAGAAGAGCCCCATCATCAAGTTCCTGGGCGACGAGGTTCACGCGAAGATCAAGGAAGCCATGAACGTCGAGCCGGGCGACCTGGTTCTGTTCGCAGCCGACACGTTCGATATCGCAAACGCCGTGCTTTCTGCCCTGCGCCTGCACATGGCCGAGGCCCTGAACATTCCGCGTGATGGCCACAAGCTGCTGTGGGTCGTCGACTTCCCCATGTTCAAGTACGACGAGGAAACCAAGAAGTACGCGGCTGAGCACCATCCGTTCACGATGATTCCGAAGTCCGATTGGGACAAAATCGAGACCGACCCCATGGCATGCGGCAGCTACAGCTACGACATCGTCATGGACGGCTTCGAGGCCGGCGGCGGCTCCATTCGTATTCACAACGCCGAGCTGCAGAAGCGCGTCTTGAAGCGCTGCGGCGTCGACGATGAGGATATGGAAGTGAAGTTCGGCCACCTGATTCATGCGCTCGAGCTTGGCGCGCCCCCGCATGGCGGCATCGCTATTGGCCTCGACCGCCTGGTCATGCTGCTGGCTGGCAAAGATTCCATCCGCGACGTCATCGCCTTCCCGAAGACGAGCTCGGCAGCCGATCCCATGACCGGCGCCCCGAATGAAGTCACGACCCGTCAGCTCAAAGAGGTCAACCTGCGCACGCTGTAAGCGCCGGCTGCGAACGTAGTTGCATTTCGAAGGCCGCTGCCCGCATGGGCGGCGGCTTTTTCGTGTGTAACGCCGCCTTTGCGTTAAAACTCGCAATGCCATTGCATGAAAACGCACGAAGTGCGTACCTTCTTTTGAAAAAGTGTATA
>CAKUEV010000108.1 GCA_934646845.1 uncultured Slackia sp. | reverse complement strand
TCTCGCGGCCGATGACCCGGGCATGCACTCCTCCCAAAATGAGCAGGATTCGCGCTTTTATGCCCGCGCCGCGCATATTCCCATGTTCGATCCCGCCGATTCTTCCGAAGCGCTTGCCTTCACCAAAAACGCCTTTGAAGTGTCCGAGCGCTTCGATATGCCGTGCATGATTCGCTCCACGGTGCGCGTGTCTCATACGAAATGCCCCGTTGAGCTGGGCGAGCGTATGGAAGTCGAGCCGAAGCCCTATACGAAAGATGCCGCGAAGTGGGTCATGATGCCCGCATACGCCAAGCCGCGCCGCGTGTCGCTCGATGCGCGTGTGGCCGCTGTGACTGAATATGCCGAAACGTGCGAATTCAACCGCATTGAGCGCAACGAGGGCAAAATCGGCGTTATTTGCTGCGGTGCAACCTATCAGCACGTGCGCGAGACGCTGCCGCAGGCCGACATTCTGAAGCTTGGCATGTCGTGGCCGCTCCCGCCGAAGAAGATCCGTGAATTCGCGGCTTCCGTCGAAAACGTGTACGTTATCGAAGAGGGCAGCGATTATCTGAGTGAAGGCGTGCGTGCTCTTGGCGTGCAGCTTTCCGAGCCCGAAGGCACGCTGCGCCCCGATGGCGAGCTTACTCCCGGCGCCATTGCGGTCGCCTTCGGCGCGCAGGCTCCCGAGCATGCCGAGATGCGCGACGATTTGCCGGGCCGTCCGCCGGCGCTGTGCCCTGGCTGCCCGCATCGCCTTGTGTTCCGCGAGCTTTCCCGCATGAAAGCCATCGTCACGGGCGACATCGGGTGCTATACGCTCGGTGCGCTCGCTCCGCTTTCCGCGATGGACACCTGCGTCGACATGGGTGCGTCTATTTCCATGAGCCACGGCTTTGAGCTGGGCCTTCATGGTCGCGAGCATAAACCCGTGGTTGCTGTTATCGGCGATTCCACGTTCGCGCATTCGGGCATCACGTCGCTTTTGAACACGGTATACAACCGCGGCGCGGGTATCGTGTGCATTCTCGACAACCGCACCACGGCCATGACCGGCCACCAGGGCAATCCGGTGAACGGCATTACGCTGCAGCATCGTGAAAGCCGCGAGCTCGACCTGCCCGGTTTGGTTCGCGCTCTTGGCGTGGAAGACGTTGCCGTGGTGAACCCGATGGACCTGAAGGCCACCCGCGCGGCTCTGAAGGCTGCGGCCCAAAACGCCGACGAGCTTTCGGTGATCATCTTCTGCTCGCCGTGCGTGCTGCTTTCTAAAACCCATGAGCCCGCGCTCGTTGTGTCTTCCGACTGCCGCGCGTGTGGCGCGTGCACGCTCATTGGCTGTCCTGCTATTTCTCGCGACGAAGACGGCAAAGCCCATATCGATGCAAACCTGTGCGTCGGCTGCGAGCAGTGCTCTCAGACGTGCGCGTTCGGTTGCATTGGCAAGGCGGAATAGGAAGGGCCGAAAATGAGCAACGATACGAAAACTGTGCTTCTGTCGGGCGTTGGCGGCCAGGGCGCTATTCTCGCCGCCGACATTTTGAGCCGCGTCGCCATGGCGTGCGGCCAAGACGTGAAGCTCTCTGAAATCCACGGCATGGCCCAGCGCGGCGGCGCCGTGACCACTGTGGTTCGCCTGGGCGATTCGGTCGCCTCGATGGTCGCCGACAAGGGCAGCGTCGATTACCTGGTTTCTTTCGAGAAGGTTGAGGCGCTGCGCAATATCGAGTTCCTCAAAGATGGCGGCGCGCTGCTCGTGAACGACGAGTTCATTAAGCCGCTGCCAGTTGCTACGGGCGCCGTACAGGCTCCGAGCGGCGTTGTCGAATCGCTTGAGCAGGCGGGCGCCGTGCTGGTGCCGGCCGAAGCTTTGGCGAAAGAGGCCGGCAGCGTGAAGGCCGTGAACGTCGTGCTGCTGGGCGCGCTTTCCACGAAGCTCAGCTATGACGAGGCTACCTGGCTTTCCGTCATCGAATCGCGCGTTCCCGCCAAGTTCAAGGACGTGAATATCGCGGCCTTCAAGCTTGGACGTGCGTTCGTGGAGGAGCACTCTGCATAAGGGTTTTCCTCTTCAGGATTGGAGCGGCTGACATGCGTCTCCGCTTCGGGCAGGTCCTGCTCGCGACGAACAGCACGTTAAGTGCTGTTCTGCGAGTGCGGAATCTTGCGGATACGCACATCAGCCGCTCCAATCCCTGTTTTAACCGAAACCGTGCAGATAGTGCTGTTTAGCGGGGCGGTCGTGCGATTCCGATAGATTCCGCACGTTTAAATGCCCTGTGGGCATTTAAATCTCATTCATTTGCGCCCGAGCGGGCGCATTGCTGCTCAGTGCAACTGAGCAGCAATAGTGGCTTTCGTGCGAGTCAGGACTTGACCGAAGCGGAAGCGCATGAGCGCGCCGCTGAACAGCATTTGCGAAGGATTGCTTGA
The DNA here is from genome assembly GCA_934646845.1 of uncultured Slackia sp. Lineage (GTDB taxonomy): Bacteria > Actinomycetota > Coriobacteriia > Coriobacteriales > Eggerthellaceae > Slackia. Next base: position 4,141 of record CAKUEV010000108.1, on the reverse strand, counting down.
AAGGGGAACTGTATGAGCATTTCTCAGATTGGCGTGTTCGTCGAGAACCATCCGGGACACGTGGCTCGCGTGCTCGACGCGTTTGTCGAGGCCGAAGTGCAGGTTCGCGGCTATTGCATGAGCGACACGGGCGACTATGGCATTGTGCGCTTCGTGGTCGATAACCCCGAAAAGGCGAAGCAGGTGCTGGCCGATATGGGCTGCGCCGTTGTCGCGAAAGAGGTTTTATGCCTGCGCCTTCCCGACAAGCCGGGCGAGCTTGCCCATATCATGGGCGTGTTCGCGAAGCTGAACATCAACGTTGAATACAGCTATTCGCTCGTTTCCACCTATATCGCCATTTCGGTGAAAGATTTGGCGGCGGCCGAAGAGGCTCTGAAGGAAGAAGCGGTTGAACTTATCGACCAGGCGCAACTTACCGCGCTCGTCGATCTCGATCGCAGCAATGCCCAGGAAGGCAGGTAGTTCCGTGGCAGACATGACCGTGAAGGGCGCCGCGCTGAAGGCGGCGGCCGAGGGGCGCTTCGATGAGTTGCCCATCCACAACCCGTCCATCGAGTGCGCAAGCCGTGAGCGCATTGAGGCTATTCAGCTCGCTCGCCTTATCGACCAGGTTGAATGGACGTATAACCGCGTTGCGTGGTACCGCGACAAAATGGATGCGATGGGCGTGAAGCCTTCCGATATTAAGACGCTGGCCGATGTGCGCAAACTACCCTTCACCGATAAGAACGCCCTGCGCGAAACGTTCCCGTATGGCCTGTTCGCCGAATCGCTCGACGATATCGTCGAGCTGCATGCCTCTTCGGGCACCACGGGCAAACCGATCGTCGTTGGCTACGACCGCGGCGACATGGATTTGTGGGCCGACTGCATTATGCGCCTGGTGCAAATGGCGGGCGTCGTGCCGAGCGACCGCGTGCAAATGGCATTCGGCTATGGCATGTTCACCGGTGGTTTTGGCCTGCATTACGGCCTGCAGCGCCTTGGCTGCATGATGATTCCTGCGGGTTCGGGCAATACCGAGCGCCAGATTCAGATGATTCAAGACTACGGTTCCACGGTTCTCGTCGCCACGCCGAGCTACGCCATGCATGTGTGCGAAGTGGGCGAGAAGATGGGCGTCGACTGGGAGAAGAGCACCCTGCGCGTCGGCCTGTTCGGCGGCGAGCCTTGCACGCCTGCCCTGAAGGCTGAAATCGAGAGCCGCATGCACATCGTGTGCACCGACAACTATGGCCTGACCGAGGTCATGGGCCCGGGCGTTTCGGGCGAGTGCCTCGCGAGCCGCGACATGCAGCACATCGCCGAAGACCACTTCCTGTGGGAGGTCGTCGATCCGAAGACCGGCGAGCCGGTGCCCGACGGCGAAGAAGGCGAGCTCGTGCTCACGCCGCTTGGCAAGCATGCCATTCCGGTGCTTCGCTATCGCACGCACGACCTCACGCACGTCATCAAGGAAAAGTGCGCGTGCGGCCGCACCACGGCGCGCATGCAGAAGGTGCGCAGTCGTTGCGATGACATGCTCATCATTCGCGGCACCAACGTGTTCCCGAGCCAGGTGGAAGACGTGCTTTCCACCATCGAGGGCGTCACGCCGCATTATCGCATCGTGGTCGACAACGAAACCGGCCTCGATCGCATGGTGGTGCATGTGGAACTCAAGCCCGAAGCCTTCAGCGATTCCTTCGAGGAAATGGACGCATTCCGTCGCATGATTGAAGAGAAGCTCAAGAGCGTCATGCTTGTGGCTTCCAAGGTGAAACTCGTCGAGCCTGGCGGCATCGAGCGCTCCACGGGCAAGACGAAGCATGTGCAAGACTTGCGTAAATAACGAATATTGATACATTCAAAGCGGGCCTGGGAAAGCAATTCTTAAGGCCCGCTTTCTATGGAGGGGCATTCGAAAGGGGCATCCACATGAATAATTTCACGTTCTGCGTTCCCACGAGGATTCATTTCGGCAAAGGCCAAATCTCGCATTTGAGCGAACTTGTGGAAAGCGGCTCGAATGTGCTGCTCGTCTATGGCGGCGGCTCCATTAAGAAGAGCGGCCTGTATGACGAGGCTACGGCGATTCTTGCCGACGCAGGCCTGCATGTGGTGGAGCTTTCGGGCATTGAGCCGAACCCGCGCATCGAGTCGGTGCGTGAAGGTGCCCGCCTGTGCAAGGAGCACGCGATCGACATGGTGCTCGCCGTGGGCGGCGGTTCGGTGATCGATGCGGCCAAGGTTATTGCGGGCGCTGCGAAATACGACGGCGACGCGTGGGACCTGGTGCTCGATCGCACGAAAATCAAGGCCGCGCTGCCGGTGTATTCCGTGCTTACCCTTGCGGCTACCGGCTCCGAAATGGACCCGTTTGCCGTGATTTCCGATTTGGGCAAAAACGAGAAGTGGGGAACTGGGTCGCCCCTGTTCGTGCCGAAGATGTCGGTGCTCGACCCCACGTATACGTTCTCGGTCTCGAAGAAACAGACGGCTGCTGGTACTGCCGATATGATGAGCCATGTGTTCGAGAACTACTTCACCAACGTTGAAGGCGCCACGCTCCAGGCGCATATGAGCGAAGCCATTCTGAAAACGCTCGTGCATTACGGCCCCATCGCGCTGGCCGAACCCGACGACTACGATGCCCGCGCGAACCTTATGTGGTGCGGCTCGCATGCGATTAACGGCCTGCTTGACAGCGGCGCCGAAGTGGCATGGTGCGTGCATCCCATGGAGCATGAGCTTTCGGCGTTCTATGACATCACGCACGGCGAGGGCTTGGCGATTCTGACGCCGGTTTGGATGAAGCACGTGCTTGCGAAAGACCCGAGCAAGGCAGCTTCGTTTGCCGAATACGGTCGCGCGGTGTTCGGTATCGCCGAGGCCGACGATGCTCGGGCGGCACTCGCTGCCATCGAGCGCACCGAGGATTTCCTGTTCAACCAAATGGGCCTGCCTTCGAAGCTGCATGAGGTCGGCATCGAAGACGAAGAGAACTTCGCCGCAATGGCGAAGAAGGCCGCTGCCGGGTGCGTGGGCAGCTTCGTGCCGCTCGAGGAAAGCGATATCGTGGAAATCTACCGCGCAGCGCTGTAGGCGATTTTTTGCGAGGGCGCGCCTTATTCGGATGGCGCGCCCTCGAGTGCTATTCTGTAGATCATGGAAAACAACACCGTACATATCAAGGGCCGTTTCGCGCCTTCGCCCACGGGTCGCATGCATGCGGGCAATATTTTTTCGGCGCTCGTGGCGTGGCTTGTGGCGAAGTCTCAGGGCGGCACCATGGTGCTTCGCGTGGAAGATTTAGACCGCGAGCGCTCGAAACCCCAGTTCATCGATGCGGTGCAGCGTGATTTCGAAACGCTGGGCCTCACGTGGGATGAAGGCCCGTATTTTCAGCATAACCGCGACGAAGCCTACCAGGCGGCGTTCGATTCGCTCGTTGAGCGGGGCTTGGTATACCCGTGTTTTTGCACGCGCGCCGATTTGCATGCAGCCTCGGCACCACACCATGGCGAAAAGCTCGTGTATGCGGGCGCATGTCGTAACCTTACCGCCGAGCAACGTGCGGAAAAGGCGGCAGTGCGGAAACCCGCGATGCGGCTCGTGGTGCCCGACGAAACCATCGCGATTGACGATTTGATCCAAGGCCATTTCGAGCAGAACCTTGCGCACGATTGCGGCGATTTCCTCATCCGTCGAAGCGATGAAGCATTCGCGTATCAGCTCGCCGTGGTGGTCGACGATGGAGAGCAGGGCGTGAACAGCGTGGTGCGCGGCATGGATTTGTTGTGCTCGAGCCCGCAGCAGCGCTACCTGCAAGATTTGCTCGGCTTGCCGCATGCGCAGTATGCGCACGTGCCTTTGGTGGTGGGCGAGCATGACCGCCGCCTGTCGAAGCGCGACCACGATGCCGCGCTCGATGCGCTGCTCGAGCGCTTCAAAAACCCCGAAGCGATTATCGGCCACATCGCGGGCATCACGGGCTTGGCACCTACGTGCGACCCCGCCACTCCCGAAGAGCTGCTGCAAACATTCAACGTGGACGACTTGCGGGATAAGTTTCCCGACCTTGTTCAAATTCAGTGGCGATAGGCTTGGGCTCTGCGGCTTGTCGCGTTTTATACCTTTGAATGGTTCGCTGCGGCCC
>CAKUEV010000107.1 GCA_934646845.1 uncultured Slackia sp. | reverse complement strand
GAATAAGGTCAAGAATGCCGAGGGCGTGGCCCATATCGTGGTTCGCGCTGCCGAAGACGGCGAAAAGCTCACCACGCTCGACGGCGAGCATCGCGAGCTCACGAGCGACATGACGGTTATTTCCACGTCGGAGCAGGGCGCCGTGGCGCTCGCGGGTGTTATGGGTGGCCTCGATACCGAGGTCACCGAGGAAACGACCGATATTCTGCTCGAAACCGCTGTGTTCGAGCCTGGTCGCACGAGCCGCACGAGCCGTAACCTGGGCCTGTTCAGCGAGAGTTCCATGCGCTACGAGCGTGGCGTCGACGACCATGACGTCGAGGTGCGCTCGGCCGCCGCTGCGGCGCTCATCGTCGAGGTTGCCGGCGGCACCGTTGCCCGTATTGGCGAAGATGGCTGCGGCATTGTTGACGCGTGGCCCGCTCCCAGCGAGCAGCCGCACCTGCAGTTCCGCGTGAAGCGCTTCCAGGCCATGATGGGCGCCGATATTCCGCGCGATTTCATCGTTGATACGCTCGAGCGCCTTGGCTGTGAAGTGGCCCAAACCGAAGACGAAGACGTGCTGTCGGTGGTTTCGCCCACATTCCGCCCCGACCTTCCGCGCGAAATCGACCTGTACGAAGAAGTGCTGCGCCTCTATGGCATGGACAATATTCCCACCACGCTTCCCGCTGGTCGCGGCCGCATTGGCGTGCGCACGAACGCTCAGCTCGTGGATGCGAAAATCCATCGCACCCTTTCTGCGTGCGGCGTGAATGAGACCATGACGTATTCGTTTGCTGCCGGCGACGACCTCGACAAGCTTCGCATGAAGGAAGACGGCCTGGGCGAGGCGGTTGAGCTCATCAACCCCATGAATTCGGAGCAGGCGTTCATGCGCCGCACCGTGGTTCCCGGCCTGCTGCGCAGCGTCGCGCACAACCAGGCGCATGGCGTGTCGAATATTCAGCTGTACGAAATTGGCACCGTGTTTGCGGCCCACGAAGGCGATCGCAAGCCGAAGGAGCGCCGCAAGCTGGCCTGCGTTTTGGCGGGCGCCATGGACGACAAGGGTTGGAACACCGATCCGCGTGCGTTCGATTTCTTCGATGGCAAGGGCGCGCTTGAAGCCATCGCTCGCGAGCTCGCGTTGCCGAAGGTTCGCTTCAAGGCGCTTTCCGCCGAAGATGCGCCGCATTTGCAGCCTGGCCGCGCGGCCGAGATGCTTTCCGGCGGCGATGTGATTGGCTGGGTGGGCGAGCTGCACCCGCTGGCGGTTGCTGCCTACGATGCCGAAGGCCCCGTGGTGGCGTTCGAGCTCGATATGGCTGCGCTTGAGCGCAATGCCCGCCCGGCTCGCGATTATGTCGACGTGCCGCAGTTCCCGGGCGTCGAGCGCGATGCCGCGTTCGTCGTGGACGAGGCCGTGACGTGCGAGAAGATCATGCAGTGCATGCAGAGCGCGGGCGGCAAGCTGCTCGAGAGCGTGCACCTGTTCGACGTGTACCGCGACGCCGAGCGTGTGGGCGAGGGCAAGAAGTCCATGGCGTTCTCGCTGACCTATCGCGCTGCCGACCGCACGCTGACGAGCGAAGAGGTCGACAAGGCGCACGAGAAGCTCGTGACGAAGGTGTCGAAGGCCACGGGCGCAGAGATGCGTGCATAGAAAACGAAAGGGAGCCGAAAGGCTCCCTTTTTTTGCTGCCGAAATGGGTCAAGGGGACTGCTCCTTTGACCTATTTTTATGCTCGAAAGCAGGGTGGGTGGTCGACCACCCTTTCAAAACCGCCCTGTTCAGCGGCATAAACCACCCTTTTAGGATGTGGGTGATATACGACAAGCGGCGTATGGTGCAACCAGGGTCGACAGGGGGTCGACGGATTGATTGCGATAGGAGTACGCGATGGAGGAAGAGAAGAAGGCTGCGCCCAAGGCCGCTTCGCCTAAGCGTCGCCGCGGCATTATTACTGCGTGCGTATGCGTCGTGGTTGTGGTTGCCGCTGCGGGCGGGTTCATGGTTTGGCACGAGCAGCCGAGTTTTTGCTCGACGGTGTGCCATACGCCGATGAACTCGTATGTGGAAAGCTACTACAACACCGATGGCACCTCGCTTGCCAATGCTCACGAGAAGGCTGGTAAAGATTGCCTGACGTGCCACACGCCCGAGCTTGGCGAGCAGATTACTGAAGGTTTGAGCTGGGTGTCGGGTGATTATGCCTATGACGAGGAAACGGCTCATTTGGTTTCACGCAGCGACGAGTTCGCCACGCAGGAATTCTGCTTGAACGAGGCGTGCCACAACATGGACCTCGACAAGCTGAAGAACAAAACCGCCTATATGGCGTGGAACCCGCACGATTTCAGCGAGCATGGTGTAACCAACTGCGGCGATTGCCACAAGATGCACGAAACTTCGGTGTTCGTGTGCAGCGAGTGCCATTACCAGGCCGCCGAGAACGTGCCCGAGGGCTGGGATAGCATTCCGTATCGTGAGACGAGGTAAGCCATGATTTCCAAAAACAATGCAAGCGGCGTCTCCCGCCGCAATTTCCTGGGCGGTATTTTCACGCTGGGCATGGGTGCTGCGGCTATGGGGCTTACGGGGTGTGCTGCTCCGAGGTCGTTCGCCGACGAGGCGGCTCAAACCACGATTGACGGTGGCGAGTATGACATCATCGTGGTTGGTTCGGGCGGTGCCGGTATGGCGGCGACGGTCGGCGCGGTTGACCAGGGTGCCAAAGTGCTTTTGCTCGAGAAGATGCCTGTTGCTGGTGGCAATACGTGTTTTGCCGAGGGCGGCATGAACGCATGCTGCACGCGCTTCCAGAAGGAGGCTGGCATCGAGGATTCAGTCGATTTGATGGCTTCCGACACGTATAAAGGCGGCCACGAAAAAGGCAACATGGAGCTCATTCGCCACATGTGCGAAGGCTCCAGCGATGCCATCGACTGGCTGGCAAGCATGGGAATCGTGCTCTCGAAGCTCGGTACGTCGGGCGGCGCGAGCGTGAAGCGCATCCATCGCCCCGAAAGCGGCGAGGCCGTGGGCAAGTATATCGTGAAGGGCATGACCGAGCAGTGCCGCCAGCGTGGCGTGAGCGCGGTATGCAATACGAAGGTCGAAGAAATTCTGATGGACGACGGTAAGGTTGCGGGCGTGCGCGCCACAAACCCCAATGGACTGCCCATCGAATACAGGTGCAAGGCGCTCATTGTTGCCACGGGTGGTTTCGGCGCGAACAAAGAGATGCTCGCGCAATACCGTCCCGAGCTGCGCGATGCGGTGACCACGAACCAGCCGGGCACGCAGGGCGACGGCATCGTGTTCTCGACGGCCGTCGGCGCCGACACGGTTGACATCGACCAAATTCAGGTGCACCCGACCGTTGAGCAAACCACGGCAACGCTGCTTTCGGAAAACATTCGCGGCGACGGCGCTATTTTGGTGAACGCCGATGGCGTGCGTTTCACCAACGAGCTGCTCACCCGCGACCGCGTGTCGGAAGCCGAATGGGCACAGCCCGGCCGTGGCGCATTCGCCGTGTTCGATCAGTCGGTGCATGACAACAACCTGTCTATCGAGGAGAAGTTTGTTGCGCGAAACCTTATTCACGTAGCCGATAACTTCAACGATTTGGCCAAGCTGATGGGCGTGCCCGAGGATGCGTTCGTTGCTACGGTGAAGTCGTACAACGACAACATTGCCAACGGCGTTGACGACCCGCTGGGTCGCACGAAGAGCCTTAACCCGCTTGTGAAGCCTCCGTATTACGCGCTTCCCGTGGCGCCGGGCGTGCACCATTGTATGGGCGGCTTGCGCGTGAACGCGGCGGCCGAAGTGCTCGACGCCGACGGCAACGTAATCCCCGGCCTGTTCGCGGCCGGTGAAGTTACCGGCGGCATCCATGGCGGCAACCGTTTGGGCGGCAACGCCGTGTGCGACATCAACGTGAACGGACGCCAGGCGCAAGAAACGGCTTGCGCGTACGTGTTCGGCAAATAGAGGACTGCATGCAACCCTCCCTTTCTTTATCTTCCCTTGAAGGCCCGCCGCGTGCGGGCCTTCGCCCGTTGAGTGCGGGTATAATGCCGAAGACAGAATCGAAATGGGAAGGGTAGCGACATGGCCGATGCGAAGTCGATGGCGGTTCGCCTGGTGCACTCAAATTCATTCGGCGAGTTTTGGCAAACATATGGGCCGCGGCTGTCGGGCTGCTTTTTCGGGTTGGTGGCGGTTCGAATTTGGACGCAGTGCTGCATCTACGATCGCTATACGGCAACCGATTCGGGCGCCCTTACCATTGCGAGCAATTTGATACGTGTCGCGTTTATCGTGGCTCTTGTGCTGCTGTTTTCCCGCGTGCCGCTTTCGGCGCGGGCTCGCCGCGCAATGGAATGGCTTTCCGTTACCGCCATGACGCTGTGCGCCGCCTGCCTGTTGGCGCAAACCGAATATCCCGATATGCCGTTTGCCTCTGTCGCGGCGGTGCTCGGCGCGCTCGGCATTGCGTGGGGTGGCGGCATGTGGATCGAATTTTTCGATCGCCTCGACGAGGGCGAGGCGCTGATTTATGCGTTCGGATGTCTGGGAATAAGCGCTTTGCTCGGCCTGTTCCTGGGCGTGCTCCCGCCCGTTGCGGTGTTCGCGGTTGGCTTGTTTATGCCGACGCTTTCGTTCGTGTCATTCCGCCAGGCGATTGACCAGCTCGACGAACGCCGCGCGCTTATTCCCGAACCCGCGCGCGACGGCGCCTACGATGCTGCGACTTGGGGCCGTTTTGCGTGCTTGCTTGCGGGGCTCGCTCTGCTCGAGTTCGCACTCGGCGTGGCTCGCGGCTTTCCTGAAGGGCTCTCGATCCCGTTGTCGCTGCCGTTTCAAGCTGCGCACCAGCTGCTTGTGCTTGCGATGTGCGCGGCAGTGGTTTTCTGGGTGCTTATGCGCGGGCGCCGTTTGAGCTTTGGGGCCTTGTGGTGGCTCGAGGTCGTGCTTATGGTAACGGGCGTGGTACTCATCGTCGCGTCTGATTTCGTGGAACTCGGAGCTATGCTCGTCACGGTTTCGAACACGTTCATGCTGGGCATTCTATGGTATGCGGTTTACGATTTCTCGCGTCACAGCTCCATTCCGTCGTACATCGTCCTTGGCGTGGTGTGGGCGGTGCATCTGCTTCCGCGCGAGTTGGGGCGTTATCTCATGTTTTCATGGGGTCCCCATATTGGGCAGTCGGTGTTTGTGGTGGCTGCGCTTGTGTGTATGCTGTCGCTTTCCATGGCGGTGGTGCTGCGTAATTGCCAGCCTGCGCGTCCATTTTTCGCGGCGTTCGGCGTTTCCCGCGCGCGTGAGGAAAAGCTGCGTGCAGCCGTGCGTGCCGATGTCGGGGCGCAGGGTTTGGATACGGTCGGGCGAGGCGATGCCGTGTCGCTCGGCATCGCAGGCCTCGACTCACCCGGGGTTGATTCCTCGGTTTCGGGGGGCGAGGCGTTGGGCGAAAGGGATGCGCCGGATTATGGCGCGATGTCGTTGAGGAGTCGCTGCGACGCGCTTCAGGCGCGTTTCGGACTTACCGACCGCGAACGCGATATGGCGTGGTATTTGGCACAAGGCCGAAGCAAGAGCGCCATTAGCCAGGAACTGCACCTTTCGGAAAATACAGTGAAGGGCTATACGCGCGGCATGTATTCGAAGTTGTGCATTCACTCCAAGCAGGAGTTGCTCGATATGCTTCAGGGCGATTGGGAATAGGTCATCGTGGGTCGGAGGGACTGTCCCTCCGACCCAATTTATTGTTCTTGCAGGCGGCGAATGACGGCTGCCACATTCTCGGCGTCGATTGAGGAATAGCACATCACGAACACGGTGTCGTCGCCGGCGAGCGAGCCTGCGACACCCTTGAGTTCGGCCGCGTCAAGCGCCACGGTCACGCCGCTTGCGATGCCGGAAGGCGTGCGCAGCACGATGAAGTTGTTGACGACTTCGATAGAATCGACCAGTTCGCCCACCATGCGTTGCAAGCGAAGGTCTTCGGGCAACACATAATAGCCCTCGCGCGATTTCGCCAAGCCCATGCCTGCGATGTCGCGGGAGACGGTTGCCTGTGTGCAGTCGTAGCCTTCAGCGGAAAGCTGCTCGACCAGGTCGCGTTGGGTTTTGATGTTGCCTTTTCGGATAATGTCACGGATCACATCGTGACGTACGGCGCGTTTCGTCATTTCGTTCCCCTCAGTCGAAATTATGAATGCATAAAATACGTGGCAAAGCCCTCGTGATGCATAAATTGTACTCCTTGTGGCGGAATAATTCACCCATATCCCCGCTCATTGGGGGATTTTTGAATATACGTGGGGGAGGGTCAAAAATGCGTGCGCGCCTTGGTGGTCGGGCTGTGCTAGAGCTGCGCTAGAGATTTTCGCCGTAGCGATCGCGTACGAGGTCGATGAGCTCTTGGTTCGAGTGGATGTCGAGTTTTGCATAAGCGTTTTTCGCATGGGTGCGAACGGTGTTTTGCGAAACAAAGAGCGTTTCGGCAATGTAGTTCTTGCTGCGTCCTTGGGCGATGAGCGCGGCAACTTCGGCTTCTCGG
>CAKUEV010000106.1 GCA_934646845.1 uncultured Slackia sp. | reverse complement strand
ACTTCTGCGAGTATTCCTTCGACTGCGATTCGATTTGTTGTTTGAACGCGGTTTCTTGCGAAGCGATCTGGGTTTTCAACGTTGCGATTTCAGCATCGCGTTTCGCGGTGGCATCGATAAGCGACTTTTCATGTTCGGCCTGCGTGGCGCGCTTTTGCGATTCCTGATCGGCCGAAAGCTTCTCGACCTCGGCTTGAAGCTTGGCAATTTCCGCCTGTTTTTCAGCAAGCGCCGTTTTCATATCGGCATCGGCCTTTTGACGCTCCGCCTGCTGCAGCTGCTGCTTTTCTTTCTCGGACGCCTTCGCCGCCTGTTCGCCCTGTTCAAGCGCCGCCGCAAGCTTCGCTTCAAGCTCCGCGATACGCGCCTCGCTTGTGGCCTGAGCGTTTTGCGCCTCACTTTTCACCTTCGACACGGCAAGTGCCACAGCTTGCTCGTTTTGCTGCTTCAGCATGCCTTCGCGCTGGGCAATTTCCTTATCGAATTCCTGCGTGCGAACCTGACGCACAATGTCGGCGAACCCACGCTCGTCTACCTGGAACACCTCGCCACAATGGGGGCACTTGATCTCATTCACGTCGCACGCCTTTCAACGAATCGTTTTCTGGCGCTTATTATCGCTCAAAGTCACACGATATGCGAATGGTTTTTCGAATATCTGTTCGAATTATTCAGCATCAAAAGCATGATGCCCTATCACACGCGATTCAAGCACGGCGCGCAACTCAGCCTGCACCGCCTGCTCGGTATTCGTGCCGATAATGCGCTTCGATATTTGCTTCACCGCCCAACGGCCATTCCCCATGGCGCAGCTATGGCCAACCATGCGCAGAATCTCGTAATCGTTCATGGAATCGCCGAACGCCATCACGTTCTCGGCCGCAATGCCGTGGGCCGCGAGCACTTGGTTGATGCCGGTAGCCTTGTTCACGCCGCGCTGCATCACATCAATCCACTTCACGCCCGAGGGAGCGAACACGAAGTCGGCCTCGAGCTCGCGCGACAGGATATACGCCATATCCATTTGAGCGCTGTCGCATGAAATCGACACCTTCACAATCGACGTGTCGGGCGACGGCAAATCGCGCAGCACCACCGGGTTGGGCAGGTCTTTATCGAATTCCGCATCGAAGCATGCGGGATCGTCGAGCAAATAGCTGTTCGTGCGGTCGTATACCACCATGTGAAGGTTATCGAACTCGTTCACAAGCGCGTACAGGCGGCGCAACGCGGCATGAGAGAACACCTCGCGGTCGACAAGCTTTCCGCGCACGAATACCTGCGCGCCATTGCTCGCGACGAAATCCATGCGGTCGGCCACAGGCTCGAAGAATGTGCGCAGCGTGTCGTAACGACGGCCCGACGCGGCAACAAAGCGAATGCCCGCGGCATCGAGTGCGCGAACGAGGTCGAATGTTTCAGGGGGAACCTGCGAGTGTTCGTCAAGCAACGTGCCGTCCATGTCGCAGGCAATGAGTTTGATGTCTTCATACGCTTCCATATGCGGGCTTCCTTTAGGCTCGCGCCCGAACCCTTCGGGCGACTCGGCAATCCTTCTTGATGCAGCCATAGTACGGCCCCGCAAAACGAATCGGCGCCAAGCATTGCCGCTTTGACGCCGATTTGACCGGTTGCGCATATTCGCGCCACGATATGGAAGATGAAGGCCGCATTCGGTCACACGAAACCGCAGCCCCGAAGCCGACGCAGGGTCTACATGCCCAGCTTCTTGCAAATAGCTTCAACGATCTCGTCGACCGGCGAGAGCGTGCCCTTGGCCACATCGCCGCACGCAAGCTTGCCAATGCCAGGGCCAACCAGCTCGATGCCGCGCGCAGCAAGCGTCGCAAGGTTCGCCTGGGTCGCGGCGTTTTCGTACATATGCGTGTTCATCGCGGGGCACACGATAACCGGGCACGTCGTCGCCAAAAACGTGGAAGACACCATGTCGTCGGCGATGCCGTTGGCGAGCTTCGCGACAATGTTCGCGGTCGCGGGCGCCACGCACATGACGTCGGCCTCCTGCGCAAGCGTGATGTGCTTGATGGACGCATCGTAGCTGTAGTCGAACGTATCGGTGAACACCATGTTCTTCGAAAGCGCCTCGAACGTGAGCGGCGTCACGAACTTCGTCGCGTTCTCGGTCATGATAACCTGCACGTCAACGCCGCGCTTGCCCAGATCGCTTACAACCTGGCACACCTTATACACCGCGATGCCGCCCGAAACCGCGATAAGCGCCTTTTTTGCCATGGAACATTCCTTTCCGCAATTCAAATTCCGCAGGCAAGTATAGCCTAAAGAAAAAGGGAACCCACCCGCTTGCAAATGAATTCCCCCACATTTCCCTACCGAAATGATAGGGAAATTCAGTCACGCGCGATCCCAACCCCTTCCAACGAAAAAAGGGCCAGCACGAAGCCAACCCTTTTCAATCGCGAATCGATGCAGTTTTCGCAGTGCGGTTCAGTTACAGAATCTGATCGGTTTCCTTGAACTTCACCACGTCAACCTTCTTGACCGACTTGTAAATGGTCATAGCGCCCCAGTACACAACGCCGGCGAAGATGAGCGAGTTCAGGCCCGGAATGCCGATGGCCAGAATCGAGGAGCCCTCGCCCACGCAGAACGCAAGCGCCCACACGGCAAGCGCGATGGGGTTCCACTTCTCAACCTTCTGGGGCAGCTTGCCCGAAGAGCGGGTTTCCTCCAAGGCGGCGCGGTTGCGCTTCAGGATGAAGTAATCGATAACCATGATGCCAGCCGCAGGCGGAATAGCAACGCCGAGCAGCGTCAGGAAGCTCGTGAAGTAGTTGATGATGCCAATGACGGAAAGCAGCGTACCAATGATGCCGAGCGTCCAAGTCATCACATTGCGATTCACCTTGACGTTGAACAGCGCGTTAATGGCGGTGGCAACGCCGAGGCCCGACGAATACAGGTTGATGTCGTTGAGCTTAACGGTGGAAGCAACGACGATGATCACGCCCAGAATGCCCGAAGTGGCCATCATGATATCGGTCACGTTGTCGGTGCCGGTTGCGTGAGCAAGAATAACAGCAATAAGGTTCATGCCGAGCTCACCCAGGAAGGTGCCGATAAGAGTCATCCAGAACACCTGGGTGCCATTCTTCAGATAGCGCGCGTAGTCGGGTGTGCAAATGGCGCCTGCGATGAAGCCGCCAGCGACCATGGTAGTAGCCGTGCCGAACGTCAGCGCGGGACCGGGATGCGGCGAGTTAAGGAACTCGATAAGGCTGTGGTCCTGCAGCACGATGGCGGCAGAAATAACAACGGCAGCGATGAACAGCGGCACGAACACGGTAGCGAAGCGGGCAATCCAGCGAATGCCAGCAACAACCAGAAGCGTGATGCCCAGACCAGTGATAATCGCCCAAATGGGGAAATTCAGCACGCCAGTGATGGAAAGCATGCCCTCGGCGAACACGGAGTTCTGAACGCCGAACCAGCCGACCATCGAAATAGCAACGACGCCGCCCAGAATAGCGGAACCGTTTTTGCCAAGGCCGCACCAGCGCGACAACAAGCTCGTCGAGAGGCCTTCGCGAGCGGCCGCGGTGCCGAGCGCCCAGCTGACGACCTGCAGAATAACCGAGCCGAGCATGGTTGCCCAGAATGCGCCCCAGAACGACATGCCATAGCCGAGCGTTGCACCCAAAACCAACTGGGAAACGCAGCAAATGGCGCCGATACGAATCATCAAAATTTGCCAGAGCGGTTGCTTGGCTCCCTCAGGAACGCGCGACAGCGAATAGTCGTTGTCAGTGGCTTCGTTCGCCATGGAGACCAACCCCCTTCTTTCTTTACAGTAGTGCTCCGAATACGACCGACGGTCTTCGAAGCGAACGTCGCGCACCGCAGGTGTGGCAAACCCACGCGCGACGGCCCTTTCGGCGACCGTCAAATTAAAGCGAGATTATACACTGTTACTTTAGTGTGCCAGAGTAACAAGTTTGTTAACACCCCTCAATATGGGAATTTCTAGCCGCTGAACACAAAAAGAGGCCCGAAGGCCCCTTTTTGAAAGAGAAGTTGTTATTCACTAGGGAGAACAAGCGGCTCTTTTACTCCCGCGTTTACTTCACCTCGTACTGCGGCAAATCTTGCAGCGCGATTACCGGCAAACCATACGGATTCTCGTCAAGCGCCTCAAGCGCGGCGGTAAATGCGCTTGCGCCCGAAAGCGCGGTCACGCACGTCACGCCATGTTTCACGGCTTCGGTGCGCATGAAGTATCCGTCGCCACGCGTTTCCGAACCATACGGCGTATTCACGATAAGCGCGATTTCGCCATTGGAAATCATGTCGCCGATATTGGGATGAGGCTCGGAAATCTTGCGCACCACCTCGCAACGCACGTTTCCGCCACGCAGCGTGCGCGCGGTGCCTTCGGTCGACACGATGCGGAAGCCCAAACGCTGAATCGTGCGCGCGATGGGCAGAATGTGACGCTTGTCGCGGTCGCATACCGAGATGAACACGGTGCCTTCCTTCGGCAGCTCATAGCTCACTGCGAGCTGCGTTTTCGCATAGGCCTCGGGATACGTGCTCGCAATGCCCATGACCTCGCCCGTCGATTTCATCTCGGGGCCCAGCACCACATTCGCGCCCGGGAAACGGCCCCACGGCATAACGGCTTCCTTCACGCAGAAGTAATCCATGCGGCGATCGTCGGCCGGCAAGCCCAGGCTCTCGATGCTGCGGCCGCTCATGATGAGCGCGGCGCACTTCGCCAGCGGCACACCGGTCGACTTCGACACGAACGGCACCGTGCGGCTCGCACGCGGGTTCGCTTCAATGACATAAATCGTCTCGCCCTTGATGGCGTACTGCACATTGAGCAGGCCACGCACGCCCAGGCGCAGCGCCAAGCGGCGCGTGATGTCGCGCAGCTCGCCGACCAAACGGTCGCTGAACGAGAACGGCGGAATGCAGGTGGCCGAGTCGCCCGAGTGAATGCCAGCTTCCTCGATATGCTCGAGCACGCCGCCCACATACACCTGCTCGCCGTCGCACAGCGCGTCAACGTCGCATTCAATGGCGCCCTCGAGGAAGCGGTCCAAATACACCGGATGATCAGGAGAGATGCGCGTTGCCTCGGCCATGAAGGTGCGCAGGTGAGACGGGTCGTAGGCGATTTCCATGCCGCGGCCGCCGAGCACGTAGCTCGGGCGAACGAGCAGCGGGAACCCAATGCGATTGGCGACGCGTTCGGCTTCCTCGAAGCCCGTGGCCATACCTGCGGCGGGGTACGTGATGTCGAGCTCGTCGAGCACCGCGCTGAAACGTTCGCGGTCTTCGGCCAGGTCAATCGCCTCGGGGCTCGTGCCCATAATGGTCACGCCCGATTCCTGAAGCGCATGCGCAAGCTTCAGCGGCGTTTGGCCACCGAGCGTCACCACAACGCCGTCGGGCTGCTCAACATCGACGATGTCCATGACATCTTCGTAGGTGAGCGGCTCGAAATACAGGCGGTCGCTCGTGTCGTAATCGGTGGACACGGTTTCGGGGTTGCAGTTCACCATGATGGTTTCGTAGCCGGCCTCGTGCAGCGCGTAGCTCGCATGCACACAGCAGTAGTCGAACTCGATGCCCTGGCCAATGCGGTTGGGACCTGCGCCCAAAATCATGGCTTTAGGCTTGTCGACGGGCACGATTTCAGAATCGCCGAAGCTCGGCGCCGCGCCCGCAGCCGCAACGTGGGGCGTTTCGTAGGTCTTGTAATGGTATTCGGTTTTGCCCGCGAATTCAGCCGCACACGTGTCGACGGTCTTGAACGTAGGCACAACGCCCAGGCCCTTGCGATAGGCGCGCACGATAACTTCCTTCGTGCCCGTGAGGTGTGCGATTTGGGCGTCGGAAAAACCGTATTGCTTCGCGATGCGCATAGCCGGTGCGTCAAGGTCTTCGAGGCGCAGGCCTTCGAGCTGGTTTTGCACGGCGGCCATATCGGCGATGCGATGCAGGAACCACGGGTCGATGCCGCACGCCTCGTGCACCGCGTCAACGGTCCAACCGCGACGCAGGGCCTCGGCCACATAGAAGATGCGGTCTTCCGTGGGGCGTGCCACGCATTCATCGAAATGCTCTTCGTCGAAAGCGTCTTTACCATCGGCGCCCAGACCCGCGCGGCCGTTTTCCAGCGAGCGCATGGCCTTGCCGAACGCTTCCTCGAATGTGCGGCCGATGCTCATGATTTCGCCCACGGCCTTCATACGCGTGGACAGCGTGGTATCGGTGCCCTTGAATTTCTCGAATGCGAAGCGCGGCACCTTCACCACGCAATAGTCGATAGAGGGCTCGAAGCATGCCGGCGTGACGCGCGTGATGTCGTTCGTGATTTCGTCGAGCGTGTAGCCCACGGCCAGGCGCGCGGCGGCTTTCGCGATAGGGAAACCGGTCGCCTTCGACGCAAGCGCCGAGGAGCGGCTCACGCGCGGGTTCATTTCGATGACGATCAGGCGGCCGTTTTTCGGGTTGAGCGCGAACTGCACGTTCGAGCCGCCCGTTTCGACGCCGATTTTCTCCAGAATGGCAAGCGAGGCCACGCGCATGCGCTGGTATTCCAC
>CAKUEV010000105.1 GCA_934646845.1 uncultured Slackia sp. | reverse complement strand
CATCGGCCACAGCCTGTGCCGCGCGCTCAATCAGCTTGAACGTCGATGCGCGCAACGTCGCATCGACCAGATGGCATACCGCGCCATAATCGACGGAATCGTCCAGGACATCGCTTTTGCATGCCGCAGAAAAATCGCCGCGCAGCACGAGGCTCACGATGAATTTCTGCCCCAGCGCGTTTTCCTCTGGAAACACGCCATGGTTCGCGAATACCTCTAAATCGACGATGCGAATTTCATCCATCGTATCCCCTGTTCAACCTAAATTTTAATACCAGCGTTCATTTTTTCGGGCAGCCAATCGCATCGCTCGCGCGCTACGCACGCGTAACACGGGCGAGAAACTTTGTCGGCCTCATAGAGCAGCTTGCCTAACGGCGAGGCATCATCGGCGAAGCAGCGGTGCTGTGCCACCGCGGCAACGATGGCCGTTTTTTCAAGCGCCGAGAAACCATCGATATCCATCAAGATATTCGTCGCAACACGAGCTCCCGCAACCTCATGGGGCTCACCGTGCTCATACTGCTCAGCCTTGCCCAAATCGTGAAGCAAGGCTGCTGCATAGACCGTTTCTTTTCGGAAAGGCATTTTGCGCTCAAGCACGCGAATATACGCGATGCGCGCCACGTCGAGCAGGTGGTCAATCCCGTGGCAACAAAACTCGCGGCTCAATTCTGCACGATGGATGCGCTTCATATGGTCGACGAAATCGGGATGGCGGCGAATTGCATCGACCGCAGGCATGACCTGGTCATTTCCGCAAATACCGCGCAACTCGAGCTCCTGCTCGCGCGCAATCATCGATGCGGTCTTCGTCGATGCCGCTCCAAGAGGCGACACACCCGTCGGCAAAACCTCGACGGCAGAAACTCCGCCGCCCGTTGCGGGCACAGAAGTCGCAGGAATATGAGGGTCGACCGCAAGGGGATTAACCGGCCCCTCGAAGCCTTCGAGCTTCGCGCCGTCAGACGGGCTTGCCGCCGACAAGACCGGAGCGTCGCCCTGCATTTCGCGCACAACGCGACCCGTTCCGGCCTCGCGTTCGGTCACTTTGAATCGTTCGGTTTTATCGGGCTTCGCCATACTCGCCTCCCCGGTTCATGCGTTCAGTCAATCAAAATAATAAGCCTCGCAAAAAAGCAAGGCTCATCGATGGTCTATGCGCTCGGACTATTTCCCAATCAGGCGGAAGAATTCATCAACCAGCGCCTGATTGCCTTCGAAAACGCCACGCTTTGCAAGCGTTGCGGTCGAAGCGCCCGGCTTGCTCACACCGCGCATCGACATGCACATGTGCTCGCCCTCGACCATGACGATAGCGCCCTTCGCGCTCAAATCGTCCATGAGTGCATCGGCGATTTGCGAAGTCAATCGCTCCTGCAGCTGCAGGCGTCGAGAGAACACCTCAACCGTGCGCGCGAGCTTCGAGAGCCCCGTCACGCGACCGTCGGGGATATAGGCGAGATGCACCTTGCCATAAAACGGAAGCAAGTGGTGCTCGCACAGCGAGTAGAACTGAATATCGCGCTCGACGACCATATCGTCGGAGTCGATGGAAAACGTCGTAGACAAATGCTCCGATGCCGATTCGTCCATGCCTCGGCAAATTTCGGCATACATGCGCCCCACGCGCTGAGGCGTCTCGAGCAGCCCTTCGCGCTCAACGTCTTCCCCCATGCCCTCGAGCAAAAGGCGAACAGCCTGTTGGATTTTCTCCTGGTCGACCACGTTTGGTTCCCGTCTTTCCGCAAACAACAAAAACGCGCCCGAAGGCGCGTCGGTTCATGGGGGATATTATAAAGCTGCAAACGCCGAAAGCGCCGTTGGCTCGAAGTTTCTTCAAACGAGCGGGCGGCAGCGATCCATAACTCCAAATGAAGTCAATCGGTTCGCCGTCGCCCGCCTCTATCGGGCAAATCGATTCTTACTGCGCCCTGTACGGAACCATGGCCTCCTCGTCGCCGTTCGCTTCCTCAAGACGCTTGAAGAAGTCCTTGGTCTCGCGAACAACCACGCCCGAAAGCACGATCAGGGCGATCATGTTCGGAATAGCCATGCATGCGTTGAAGATGTCGGCGATGGTCCACACGGCAGCAACCGTCATGTACGGGCCGGCGAACACGCAGGCGATATAAGCCCAGCGATACACCTTCACGGCCTTCTTCGAGCCGTTGCTGAAATACTCGAGGCAGCGCTCGCCATAGTAGTCCCAGCCCAGAATGGTGGTGAAGCCGAACAGCGCCAGGCAAATCATGAGCACGAAGCTCACGGCCTCGCCGGGAATGAACGGCAAGCCAGCCTGGAATGCAGCGGTGGTAACGGCTGCGCCCTCAAGGCCGGGAATCTGATACGCGCCCGTCATCACAAGGGCCAAGCCGGTCATGGAGCACACGATAATCGTATCCAGGAAGGTGCCCGTCATAGAAACCAGGCCCTGACGCACAGGCTCTTTGGTCTGGGCAGCGGCGGCGGCAATAGGAGCAGAACCGAGGCCAGCCTCATTGGAGAAGATACCGCGCGCGATGCCCTTCTGCATAGCAATGATAATCGCACCCAGAGCGCCACCAGCGGCGGCACGCAGGCCAAACGCGCTCTCGACAATCGTGACCAGCGCATCGGGCAGAGCGGTGATGTTCACCGCGATGAGCACCAGAGAGAAGCCCACATAGATGACCACCATAACGGGAATGATCTTCTGAGCGACGCTCGAAATGCGCTTCAGGCCGCCAATGACAACCAGGCCAACGAAAATGGCGACGATGAGCGAGCCGATAACCGTAGCGAGGGAGTATTCCATGCCGAACAGACTCACGGTATGCGCCATGTTCGGGTCAAAGAAGCCGGTGATAGCCGAGTTGATGGAGTTCACCTGCGTGAAGGTACCAATGCCGAACAGGCCGACGCACATTCCGAAGAACGCGAAGATCTTTGCGAGCCAACGCCAGGAAATCTGGGGCAGACGCTGCTTCATGCCGCGCTCGATGTAATAGAACGGGCCGCCGAGCACATGGCCGTCTTCGTCAATGCTGCGATACTTCACCGCAAGCAGGCCCTCGGAATACTTCGTGGCCATTCCGAACAACGCGGCAAGCCACATCCAGAACATCGCGCCCGGGCCGCCGGCAACGATAGCCGTCGCAACGCCCACGATGTTGCCGGTGCCGATGGTAGCCGAAAGCGCCGTGCACAGCGCGCCGAAGCTCGACACCTCGCCGTGAGCGTCATCGCCCTCTTCATTCTTCATCATGTAGCGAAGCGCGCGGGGCAACTTGGAAAACTGCAGGCCGCGCAGGCGCACGGTCAGCAGAATGCCACCGGCCAAAATGAGGACCATAAGCGGCACGCCCCAAATAAAATCGTCGATGGCGACCAAAATGCTGTTCACCGTGGCGAAAAACTGTTCCACAACTCTTCCTTTCTTCATTCCGCATCGCGAAACGTCCGACTATCTAACGCCGCGCGCGACACGCTTTCAGAAAGCGAAGGAGCCTTGGAATATAGGGAGAAATGAAAAACAGAAGAAGAGCTGTTGCAGGAATACGCATGCACGAATACCTGCAACAAGCTGCGAAGCTGCTCTGTCCTTTTGCCTGAGAGTTTCACGCCGCGCGATCATGGGTTTCGCGGCGCTTGCCCCTTCGGCACCCAAATGATTGGGATTCTCCAGAGGCCCCTAACGCGTCCAGTCTCGGCCGGGAAAGCTTCGATTCAAGACGTATCGACGGGGTGGCGCTATGCACTTGTAACCTTGGAGGATTGAGAAGAGCGACAAGAGAGAGGAAAAAGGCTAACCTCAATCCCTCAAGGTGCTGACGGAGACTATAGCACTATCGCACGCTACAGTGGAACAGTTTTTTTCAAAAAGGTTTCAAGGAAGCATAGAAGGTTGACAGCGGCGACCGTCCAATCGAAAGCACCCGCCTATGAATGCACGAAATCGCGCATTCAGAGCTCCTTTCGCCTCTCTGCGGCCTGCGCGCGCCGATGTCGTATACTCGGCATATTGATTTTCGAAACGCAGCCAAGGAGCAGCCATGGCTTACAACAATTTCTCTTCCGAGTTCATCGACCAATGGAATGCCGACGTCAAAAAAGGCATTTCCAGCCCCTATCGCTGCAAAAACGAAGACGTTATACGACGCAACCCCAAGCGAGACATGTCGCAACGGCTGCACCGCCCCCCATTCTGCCGAGACATCGACAAAATCCTCAACGTTCCGCCCTATAACCGGTACGCGGGCAAAACCCAGGTGTTCAGTTTCGTGCGCAACGACGACATCTCGCGACGGGGCCTGCACGTACAGCTCGTCGCCCGCACCGCGCGCACCATCGCACGCATGCTGCGCCTCAACGAAGACCTCACGGAAGCTATTGCCCTTGGCCACGATTTGGGGCACACGCCCTTCGGACATGCAGGCGAGCATATCTTGAACGACCTCTACCACGCCGACACGGGACGCTACTTCAACCATAACGTCCACAGCGCGCGCGTGCTCGACCATCTGTACGCTCGCAACGTAAGCCTGCAAACGCTCGACGGCGTGCTGTGCCACAACGGCGAGAGCAGCCAGAAAACGTTCTATCTGGGCACCACGCGCTCTTTCGACGGTTTCGACGCTCAAATGAATGCGTGTTATACCGACGAGTCGGCCATCGGACACCTGCGCCCGACAACGCTCGAGGGCTGCGTAGTGCGCATTTCCGACATGATTGCCTACGTGGGCAAAGACCGCCAAGATGCCATGGGCGTGGGAGCACTCGAATCAGACAAACATTTCACCGCCGGCTCCATGGGAGTCATGAATGCGGAAATCATTAATAACCTTACCGTCGATATCGTCGAGCACAGCTACCTTCGCGACCATATCGAGATGAGCGACGACGCCTTCGCGGCGCTTAAAACCGCAAAAGCCGAAAACTATGAACGCATCTATTTGGCCGGCGATCAGGGCGATATTTATGAAGAAGAAATTCGTCCTATGTTCGAGGAGCTCTACGAACAGCTGCTTCGCGACTTAAAAGCGAACAACGAAAGCTCCCCGCTCTTCAAGCACCACATCGAAAAAATCGAGCGCCAGCGCCGCCTTTACGACGACGACGCGCCCTACCGAAAGGAAGAGCCGCACCAAATCGTCGTCGACTACCTCGCCGCGATGACCGACGAGTATTTCCTGGCGGCTCACAAATTCATCTGTCCCCACAGCAGCCACCATGTAGAATTCCGCAGCTACTTCGACGGAATCGACTACCAGCGGGCATGATTGCGTCAGCATAGGCAATATAGGCTTCGGCTGCCTGACATGCGGATACGCAAGATTCCGCACGAGCCGAACGTGCCAGTGGCACGTTCGTGCGAGCCAGGACCTGCCCGAAGCGAAGCCGCGTGTCAGGCAGCCGAAGCCGGACAGCAGAAGAGGCCGGGCGAACCCGGCCTCTTCTGTATCGAACTCTTACGCCGCAGCGTCTTTCTTGTTCATGACCTTCGCGATTACGACGAAGCCGCCGCACGCCAACACAATGGTGACGGCCAACGGAATCCACGGGCTGCCCATGATGCCCGCAAGGACATAGCCAATAGCGCCCGACACGAACACGATAGACGCGTACGGAATCTGCGTTGACACGTGCGCCATATGGTTGCACTCAGCGCCGGCAGACGAAAGAATCGTCGTGTCGGAAATCGGCGAGATATGGTCGCCATACACCGCGCCGCCGAGAGTCGCGCCGATGGCGACCAAGAACAGCGGATCGCTCGGGTCAAACACGCCAACGACGATAGGCAGGATAAGCGCGATGGTGCCCCAGCTCGTGCCCATAGAAAAGCCGATGAATGCCGCAACCAAGAAAATAGCGAACGGCAGCAGAGCCAGGCTTACGCCCAGGCCATTCAAGAAGCCGCTCACGAACGGACCCGTACCGATCATGTAACGGCATACGCCGCCGAGCGACCAAGCGAGCACGAGGATCATAATGGCCCCAACCATGGAGCGCACGCCTTCGGCGACGCCTTCCATGTAGCCCTGAAGCGTGCACAGGCCGCGAGGCAGATACATAGCAGCAGCAACGACCAGCGCCACGAACGAACCGATGCACAAGCCAGCAACAGGATTCTCGCCAACGGCGGTCGCGAACTCGACGCCTTCGAAGAAGCCGCCCATATACAGCATGCCCCAAATGGAGAACACGATCAGAACGAGAATAGGCACAACGAGGTCGAACACCTTGCCCTTCTCGGACACTTCCATTCCCTTGAACTGAGCTTCGGCCTTATTCGCCTCAAACGCCTCGGCGAGCTCAGTCTCTTCCGCAATAACGGTCGCAGGCAAATCGTGCGCGGTCTGCGGGTTATTCTTCGCGGCGATTTTGGCGGCAGTGCGCTCAGTGGCAACGCTCAGGCGCGTATCGCCCTCGACCTCGTTGGGATTGGTAATAACCTTGCCTGGGTTTGCGGCAGCAACTTCCTCGGCCTCGGCGGAACCATACTTCGCGGCAGCCTCTTCGGCCTTCTTCATGGGGCCAAAGTCCAAACCGACGAATGCAACGAAGAACACGAATACGATAGTGCCAAGCGCGTAGAAGTTATACGGGATTGAC
>CAKUEV010000104.1 GCA_934646845.1 uncultured Slackia sp. | reverse complement strand
ACCGTGAACAGCGCGACGAACACCACCACGAGCGCGGGCCAAGAATTCACCTCGCCATCGGAAAGAAACGCCTCCTGAACAGCCGTCGCCGACAAACCGCACCCTATAACGAAAATAATCGAAGCCATGACCACCGGAGGAATGAAGCGGTCGATCCAGCGCGTGCCGATGCGTCGAATGATGAGCGCGCACAGAATGAAAATAAGCCCTGCGCACACAATGGCCGACCCAATTCCCGCCACGCCCGCCGCGGCCGACGCAAGCACAACCGGCCCGATGAAGCTGAACGAGGGCCCCAAATAGCTGGGAATTTTCCCTTTTGTGATAAGGAGGTACAACGCCGTGCCCAGCCCCGAACACATGACCGAAACCGACGGCGAAAAGCCCATGAGCATGGGCACGAGAACCGTGGCCCCGAACATAGATAGAAAATGCTGCAGGCCTAGAGGAAACGCTTTCCAGGGGGCAATCCGCTCCTCTATGCCGATGGTTTTATGGCTCATGATGACCCTTTCATGAGAAGGCGCCGCCAGCGTTTCGCCGACGACGCCCTGTTGATTTCGCAGGCAATCACGCCTGCAGGCTGTAAAGATGCGCGGTTATTTCGCTTGTTCGGCGTCGCGGGGAAGAATCAAATTCAGCACGATGGCCAGAATCGATGCGAGCAGCAGACCCGGAACGCTGAAGGAACCAACGGGAATAGACGTGGAAGTCGTCATCATGCCAACGCCCACGATGAGCGTCGAAGCGACGATCATCAGGTTGCGGTTGCTCGTGAAATCAACCTTCGCATCCACCATCAGCGACAAACCGTTGCCGGCGATCAGACCGAACAGCATCAGGGACACGCCACCGATTACCGGGCTGGGGATGGAGTAGAACAGCATGGCGAGTTTCGGGCAGAAACCGCCGATGATCAGCGCGAAGCCAGCCGTCCACCAGAACACGCGCGTGGAGTAGCACTTCGACAGGCCCATGACGCCGATGTTCTCGGCGATGGAAGTCAGCGCGGGGCCGCCCAAGAAGCCGGAAGCCATCGTGCCCAAGCCGTTGCCGAGAAGCGAGGCGGCCAGCTTGTCGTTACAATCCTCGCCCGACACACTGCTGACCGTGAGCAGGTGGCCGATGTGCTCGACGATGACGACGAGCGCGATGGGGGCAATAACCAGAATCGCGTTCAGGCTGAACGTGGGCGTGGTGATGTTAGGCAGGCCTATCCAGGCAGCTTCCTGGATAGGAGTGAAGTCGACCAACCCGAAAGGAATCGAGATAAGGTAGCCAACCACAATGCCGACCAACACGGGAATCATCTTGAAGATGCCCGGGAAAAAGCTCGAGCTGGTAACGGCGACAAGGAACGTCACCAGGCCAATCGCGCAGCTCGTCAAATCGAAGTTGCCCGCCGCATCGGTGGCCATGACGTCGCTGATCGCGACGCTCGACAAGCCAACACCGATAACGACGATGATGCAGCCCGCGACAACAGGCGGCAGCACTTTGTCAATCCAGCCCGTGCCCGCTAATTTGACTACGCCGGCCACGATACAGAACACGATGCCTACTGAAACGATGCCGCACAGCGCGCCGGAAATGCCATCGACCGCGGTCACAATGGCCATGGGGCCAATGAAGCTGAACGAAACGCCGAAGTAGCTCGGCACTTTATTGCGCGTACACAGCAGATAGATAATGGTGCCGAGGCCCGTGCAGAATACGCTCAGCGCCGGATCGAGCCCCATAATAAGCGCAGGCACGATGGCGCCGCCTCCGACGAACGCCATAAGATGCTGAATGGAATACGCGATCGCCTTGTTCAAAGGCACTTTGTCGGCGATGGCGTAAGAGCCGTCTTCCCTCATTTCTTCCTCCTTATATTCATGCCGGTTATCACTACTTCTTGTTCGTGCCGGCATAAGGTGCTATTTGATTTCGAGCGCGGCCGAGGGGCATGCCTCGACGCACTTGCCGCATTTCGTGCAGTCGATGCGCGTTGCGCCATCGCGGTCGAGCACCGGATCGATATGCACGGGGCACGCCGCGACGCACTTGTCGCAGGAGCCGCCCTTTTTGCGAATGCACAGCGCCTTGTCAAGATTCGGGCGATACGCGTGGCGCTCGTCAGAGGAGCGCGGCGCCTCCCACCAGGCCAAATCGAAGCGGGCTCGCGCGGCGCCCATGTCGGAAAGCTGCACCGTCAGGGCGGCATCGTCGAGCTTGAAGAACGCGCCCGCGAACTCGAGCACGCCATGGTAAAAACGCGCCTCGACGAGCTGGCCGGCAAGGAGCTCAAGCTCTTCGTACCAGCTCAAAATATGGGCCCTCAGAAACGCGCGCTGCAAAAGCAGGCTTTCCTTCACGCCGTCTGAATCGCCGCGTTCGTGCGCGTCGGCCGCCTTGCGCGCCATAGCGCCCATGAACTCGCACATATACGACAGATGGTCCTCGGGAATGTCCACGCCTTCACGCAAGCGCAGAGCCTGCTTCTTGTAGACGTTGAACACTTTGCGGCGGGCCGCTCCCATCAAAAGCTGGCTCGAATCGCCAAACGCGCTCTCATACGGAAGGGCGTAGCGCCCGCCGATGTCTTGGATGCCGTAAAACGCCGACGTGTAATCGCGGTTCAGCGCCTCGCGCGTTCCGCTGTTGCGCTTGCGCAGGAAGCGCCCCATGACTTCAAGCCCGTGGTGCATCGCCGCGTCATCGCATGGCAGCTCGGCCAGGTTCGCCTGGGCAAGCGTATCGATATCGCATTGCTCAAGCGGGCGCTCGAACAGCCGCGCGACCAGGGAATACACGGCGATGCGCTCTTCTTGCACACGCCGGAATTCTTCTTTGGATAGCATGTGTTCCCCCTTTTTTAAGAGAATCGGTTTTGCAAAGGAATCGCAGCAGGCAGCCGTCAGTCGTTCAAAATCGCGGAACGATGATCGCGCGCCTGATCGAACAGCGAAAGGAATCCCGCGCCCACGATCCACATGAGCATGCGCAGCGCCAAACCGCCAAGGAGCGCGACGGCGCAGCCCACGAACGCGACCAGCGAGAAGACAAGGTCGGGAGCGGAAGAGACCATGGCTATCGCATAAAGCACAGCCATCAAAACCAAGGTTGCCACCATGCCACACGCGACAATGCCGCGCTCGTAGAGCTTCTTATTCGTGCGCGCGATATCGCGGCCCAAATGCCTGATGTAGGCACCCAGGGCCACCACGTTGAAGAAGCAGCACAGCAGGGCGATTCCCGAGATTTGCGTCATGACGAAGCCGTTCGCCCCAAGCATCGAGGCCACGAAGAGGTAGAGGAACGCCCCGCCGACGAGAGAAGTGGCCGTATAGGCGACGGGCAGCTTCATGGTGTTCCACGTCGGCTTCGACGAAATGAGGTAGCCATGGCCGGTCGCGAATGCGAGGCATACGCCCGAAAGCGCGCCGAGCAGGCCGCTCGCCAATTTGACGATGGTGGGAAGGCCCAAAACGTCGCAGCCCACGAACACCACCATAAGCGCGCAGGCGATGCCGAGCATGATGAGCTCGACAGAGATGCCCGAGAACGACAGGATGTGCGTCACGACCGCCCATGCATGCTTCGGGGTCGCCAAGTGCACCACCGAGCACACGCCGCCGATGCATACGAACACGAACGCCACAATCGTCACGACGAACGTCACGCCGGGCGCCTCGCCGAGGGCATTGCCGATGCCCGCGAACGCGAACGCGCAGCCACCCACGCCCGCAAGCAGGGAAAACAGCACCAGCGGCCATTGAATTTTCGGAGCCATTTACACCAAATCCTTCCAACTTGCGTATTTGGGGGACAGAATGTAGCGCGTCAGGGGCGACTCGCCTTGCGGCTGCGGCAGAAAATGGATGCACTCGTCATCGTATTTCGCCAGCTCGCGCGACACATCGGAGTTCGGATCATCAAGGTCGCCGAACAATCGCGCGCCGCCCGGGCAGTTGTGCACGCACGCGGGCTTGCCCTTTCCGTCGGCGGTACGGTGCTGGCACAGCGTGCATTTCTTCGCCACGCCCTCATTCGCATCGAACGAGCGCACGCCGTAGGGACATGCGTACAGGCAATACTGGCAGCCGACGCATTTGCCCGCGTCAATCTGCACCGTGCCGTCCACTTCGCTTCTGAAGCTCGCGCCCGTCGGGCACACCTCTATGCACCGAGCATGCGTGCATTGCTGGCACTGCACCGGCAGGTTGTAGCGCTCGATATTGGGATACGTTCCCGTGGGACCCACTTGCAGCACGCGGTTGAAGAAGGTTCCCAAAGGAAGCCCGTGCTCCAACTTGCAGCTCACGATGCAGCTGTCGCAGCCCGTGCAACGGTCGAGGTTTATCACGAGGCAATTTCTAGGCATGGCGGAACACCTCCGACGTGTTTTTGCTCATATGCGTGGTAGGCATGAATGCTTGGAATTCTTCGGGTTCGGTCCAAATGCCATCAGGCTTGTGGCCCTTCTTCACGTTCACGCGATAGCCTCGCCAGCTCGCCGACGCGAACGTGGGGTTAACCACGTCGTCGCGCGCCATGAGGTTCACGTTGCATTGGCGCCAGCCGCCGGTCATCTTCTTTTGCTGGCGGTCGTAGCTTTCGGGGAAGTAGAAGCGTTCCATCATCACGACGCCCGGCCGCACGCCTTCCGTGATGTACACGCGTCCGTTCGTCTTGCCGCGACGGCTCGACAGCTCGACCCAATCGCCGTGCTTCACGCCGATCTTTTCGGCATCGCGCGGGTTCATGCGCATATCGGGCACGGGCATGATCTCGCGGCTCAAGGGGGCGTTGCGCAGCGTGGTGTGGTGATAGTGCGCCACGCGGCCCGTGGTCAAATAGAACGGGTACTCCTCATCATCTTGCAGCATGTTTTCCGACTGCTCTTTGTAGGTGCACACCGCCTCGTATTCCAGCCACTCGCCCTCTTTGCCCGTTTGCTCGTAGGGGAAGTTGTACGGAAAGCCCGTATGCCCGTTCATCACGGCCATGGTGACGTAGGGCTCGCATTTGCGCGAGAGCGTGGCGAATCCGGCAGGGAGGCCGTCATCGACGATATCGAGGTACTGGTAGTACTGGTATAAGTCGTCGATCGGCACCGTAAGCGTATGGTCCTCCGAGTGCTTCACGGCCTCAGGCCAGTCATCGACGCCAAACATCTTCGCCCACGTGGGATAGATGTCTTCCTTCGAGCGGTAGGTGCCGTTGAACTGGAAGTCGCGGTCGAGGATCTTATCGTCGCCGCCAAGGTGCTCGCACAAAGAATCGACGATCTTCGTCACGCAGATGAACGGGTCGGCCGTCTCGCCCAAATGCACGATCTGCTTGCGCATGTACGTTTGGTTGAACTGGGTGTTCGTTTCGGTCGCGTGTTCGAATTCCAGCCATTCCTGCATAGGCAGGAACAGATCGGCGTCCTCGATGGTGGTGGAAGTCATATGCGGTTGCTGGTGGATGGTGTAGTCGAGCGTGCTGTAGGCTTCGTTCCACTGCTCGCCGTTCGACATGACGCAGTACTTGTTGCCCGATTGCTCCCAACGCACCGAAACCTTGTAGGGCTCGCCCGTAAGCAGGGCCTCGCGCACCGAAGCAAGCTCGTTGAGCTGCCATTGGTGCACCGCTTTGTGCTTGTCGGAGCCCAAGCGCGCCATTTGGTAGTTCACGAATTCCTTCTGCTTCGCCAAGCCATCGACGCCCTTGGCGTTCCAGCGCTCGACGGCGGCATGGCTGCGCCTGAGGTTTTCCTCCTTCGTCAAGCCAACCGTCCAGCCCACGCCGAACGTCTCTTGGTAGGGACGGCCGCACCAGAAATGCGTCGGGCGCGTGGTGTGGCGCGATTCGGGCTTTTGCTCGGTAAGCACGACGCCCGGCTTGTCCACCTTGCCGCACAGCATGTCAAGCGCCATGGTGCCAAAGATGAAGTTGCTGGAGAGCTCCGACATATCGGCGAACTGGCCCGTGCCAATGCCCGAAAGCGTCGTGGCATACAGCTTGATGGCCGCCTCGATCTTGTCCGCGTCAACCCAGGTGACTTCTGCGGTTTTTTGCAAATCCCATTCGGCGCATGCCCCCCATTGGATTTGGCCGCCGGTCTTGCACATGCGGCCGCCCACTTCGGCCTCGGTGAAAATCACTGGGTCGACGGGCGAATCTTCGGGAGCCGTGAATGGGAACGGCTGCACGGAATTCGTGCGCGCGTCGAAGCACACATACGCCGGCGTGTCGTAGACGCCATTGGGGTCGGCCGAGGGGTTCACGTAATCGGGCCACACGTCTTCGGCCTTCAGCGGCAGGCGGGTGTCGGGATCGATAAGGAACGGATAGTTCGTCCAATATTTGCAAAACTGCTCGTCGTAGAGCTTGTTCACGATGATGTAGTTAAACCAGCCAAGCAGCATGGCGATGTCGCCCATGGGACGAATCGGCAGCCAGATGTCGGCCTTTGCGGCTTCTTCGGTGAGATACGGGTCGATGACGATGGTCTTGATGCCGCGTTCGCGCATATCGGCATTGGCGCGCGCGGCATAGCCGGCGCCCGACGCGCTGGTTTGCGCGCCCCACAGCACCACGGTCTCCATGGTCGGATGCCAGGCGTTCCACATTTCGCGCGCATTGTTGCC
>CAKUEV010000103.1 GCA_934646845.1 uncultured Slackia sp. | reverse complement strand
CTCGTGATAGAAGGCTGCGAAACGTACAGCCTGCGCGCGGCCTCGGTAATGCTGCCGCATTCCGCGACTTTCGTGACGTAAACGAGCTGTTGGAGTTTCATGGGCGGGCCTTCCGACGAGTGCGTGCGCCCATGGTAGCGCAAGAACGCTGGCGGCGCCCGTTAAATGCGCGCTCCAACCCATCGGCCGCGCCCCACATCGAATCAGCCAGAAACCTGCTCAATGCTACGAGCGTTTAGCAGCTCCCCTGCATCAAAAAGGGACAGGGGGATAAACCCCTGCCCCATTGTTCCATTCGCGAGGGTGAAAACCTGTTAAACGCTCCGAGCATTTAACAGGTTCCGTTCGCAAATCGTTAGTTGCCGGCCGCTCGCTTGGCCTCGTATTCAGCGACGAGCTTTTTCTGCACATCGGCCGGAGCCTGCTCATAGCCATCGAGCTCAATGGTATAGCTGCCCGATCCGCGCGAAATGCTGCGCAGATCTTTCGTGTAGCTCACGACCTCGGCATACGGCACGCGCACCATAATGACCGTCTCGCCAGCATCGTTTGAGTCGGTGCCGATAATGCGGCCACGGCGCGTGGAGATATCACCCATTACCGCGCCCGCGTACGACTCGCCTACAGCGATGCTCATCGTGGCCATGGGCTCGAGCACCACGGGGGTCGCCTGCTCGCATGCCGCACGGAAGCCGATACGCGCCGCCGTCTTGAACGCCATCTCGTTGGAATCGACCGGATGATATGAACCGTCGAACACGGTGCATTTCACATCGACCATGGGGTAGCCTGCGATAACGCCCTCAGCCATGGCCTCCTGCACGCCCTTATCGACCGCGGGGACCAAGCCGCCCGGAATCGCACCGCCCTTAATGGCGTCGACGAATTCATAGCCGCACCCGGGGTTGGGCTCAAGACGCAGCCAGCAATCGCCGAACTGGCCCGCGCCGCCGGTCTGCTTCTTATGACGACCCTCGGCTTCAGCCGTCTTGCGAATGGTCTCGCGATACGGAATGCGCACCGGGACAAGCTTCGTCTCAACCTTTGCCTGAGCGGCCAAGCGGCTCAAAATAGTATCGATCTGAGCCTCGCCCATTGCCGTAACCACCGTTTGGTGCGTATCTTCATGGCGCTCGATGCGAACAGTCGGATCGTTTTCCGCAACACGCGCAAGGAAAGTTCCCAGCTTGTCTTCTTCCTTCTTATTCACGGCCTCAATGGCGACAGGATACTGCGGAATGGGGAACGGCAACGGGGCGATGGCAATGCTGCCGCTTTCCGAAAGCGTGTCGCCCGTGCGCGTTTCGACGAGCTTCGGCACCACCACGATGTCGCCCGCCATGGCGCTTTTCACCGGCGTAGTTTCCTTGCCCTTCATCACGCACACGTGGCCCAGGCGCTCCTTTTTGCCCGTACGCGCGTTCAGCAATTCGAGGCCCGGCACCAGCGTGCCCGAAAGCACCTTCACGAAGCTCAGGCGGCCAACATAAGGGTCGGCCAGGGTCTTGAACACGAAGCACGCAGGCTCGCCTTCTTTGGAAACCTTCACTTCGCCGCCATCGGCCGTGGGAATGGGGCCATGCGCCGTGGGATGCGGGAAGTAGGTGCAAATGTCTTCCATAAGGCCTTGAATGCCCTGCTTGATGATGGTGGAACCCACAAACACGGGAATGAACAGCTCCTGCGCGATGGCCTTGTCGAACAGGCCCTCGAGTTCGGCCTGGGTAAGCTGCTCTTCGCCGTCGAGGTATTTCATCATAAGATCGTCGTCGGCTTCGGCAACCAAATCGCACAGCTTGTCGCGCGCCACCTGGGCCTGCTCGAGGTATTCATCGGGAATTTCTTCCACGCGCTCGGAATCGCCTTCGAAATAGCGCGCCTTCATGCGCAGAATGTCGATAACGCCCTTGAAATCTTTGTCGACGCCAATGGGAATGGTCACCACGCCCAAACGCGCGCCGAAACGGGCGTGCAGCGCAGCCATGATGACGTCGAAGTTCGCATGCTCTCGATCGATGTGGTTGATGAACACCGAACGCGACAGGCGCATAGTCTCGGCCTCACGCCACAGCTTCGTGGTCATGACCTGCGGACCCTCTACGGCGTCGACCACGAACATGGCCATTTCGGCGGCGTGCATGGTCGCGAGCGTGTCGCCAATGAAGTCGGGGTGGCCCGACGTGTCGAGCAGGTTGATCTTGTAATCTTTATACGGAATGGGCGCGACCGAGGTGCCCATGGTGAACTTGCGTTTGATTTCCTCGGCATCGTAGTCGAGGTACGATTTTCCGTCGTGCGTAGTGCCCATGCGCGGCGTTTGGCCGGAAATGTAGAGCATGGCTTCGGCCAGTGAAGTTTTGCCCGCACCATCTTGTCCGACCAACACGATGTTGCGGACATGCAACGTCTCGGGAGCTGCCATTGATACCACCGTCTCTTCCTGGGTTATCCCCTACTCGCAGGTTAACGATGCAACGAATGCTTTTTCAGTGTAACGCAGCGAAACCCCAGGATAAACGGGCATTTTAAGAACCGATTCCACGCCCCCGGGCGGCTCCATCGAAGCCTTCGGAAGCGACCCCTATTCAGGCCCGGCCGCTCGAAAACGAATTCGCCATTCGAGCAAGGGCGCCCGAAAACAGGGGGCTTTCGAATAATGTCAATCGAAAACGAGGCCCCATTCGAGCGACATCAATCGAAAACGAGGTCCCATTCGAACGATGCCATCCGAGCAGACGTCACCTCGCTTCACAGGCAAGCCGTCCGAACACGCATTGCCCCGTTTCGCGGAAAGACCGCCCAATCGCGCCAATTATGCTCTGGGCGCCGGCGGCCATTGCCGGGTGAATTGCTCGCAAAAACGCCCATTCACGCCCTCGCCGTCGCGCAGGCCACCATCGGCAGTCGTCTCAAGTTGCCCCGTGAAGTTGATGTTGAGCGCCGCCATGCGCCATTCGCCATCGGCTTCGCGCACCGCTTCAACCTCATAGAACCCAAACGAAAAACAGTCGGGGGCGTCGTCGGCCTTATACGAGTCCCACGCCTGAAACGCCGCATGCACCAACGCCTTTTCGCTCGACTCAAACAAAACCTGTTGCGCACCAATAAGGTGAGACGACGTGCGCAACGCCGGCAACAACTTCCCATAGAGCTTCGCGATACGCGCGCGGCCCTTCAAAGCAGGCATGCCAGGGTTGCACATTTCCCCATCTTCCGTGAACACGGCGCCCACGCCTTGTGCATCTTGCGCGTCAACGCAGCGCGCATAGTGCGCGAGAAGTTCTTCGACCCGCTCGCGAGCTTCGATGCGCGCAACGCGCTCCTCGAGCGTGGGGCTTTCCGCAAAATGGTCTTCCGCCGATCGCAATGCGCCCTGCTCGATTTCTTTCATCGCAAACCTTCTTTCCGCCGTTTTCTTAGCACGCCTTCGTCAAGCGCGCAGCACAATTCGTGCCATGCACCGCGCCCTTTCGTTTTCCTTGAAGGAAAGGGGCGTTTTCGCAATAACTGGTGCAGAATTCGCGCCATACGGCGAAGCGTGTTCGCCCCATGCGCCGCGAGCGGCTATACTTGCGCAGAAACCTCGGACAGTCGTTGCGGAAAGCGGGCGTGCAAGCGTCGCGGCGAGGCGCAGGGGCTGCCCGTCTATTGAGGGAGCGACCATGACCCAAACCTATTCAACCCAAATGGAAGCCGCCAAGCTCGGCATCGTCACGCCGCAGATGGCGCAGGTTGCCGAAGACGAAGGCATCGACGCCGAAATCATTCGCGAACGCGTCGCGCGCGGCACCATTGCCATTCCCGCCAACCACAACCACCCTGCGCTGCACGCGCATGGCGTTGGCGAGGGGCTGCGCACGAAAATCAACGTGAACTTGGGCATTTCCGGCGACGAACGCGACTACGAATGCGAGATGCAGAAGGTGCGCACGGCGCTCGAGTTCGACGCCGAAGCCATTATGGACCTGTCGAATTACGGCAAAACGCACGATTTCCGCCGCGCGCTCGTCGACATGTCGCCCGCGATGATCGGCACCGTTCCTATGTACGACGCCGTCGGCTACCTGGAAAAGGACCTGGCCAACATCACCGCGCAAGACTTCCTCGACGTTGTGCGCGCGCATGCCGAAGAAGGCGTGGACTTCGTGACGATTCACGCCGGCCTCAACCGCAAGAGCATCGACAGCTTCAAGCGCAGCGGCCGCATGATGAACATCGTGAGCCGCGGCGGCAGCCTGATTTACGCCTGGATGGAAATGACGGGCAACGAGAACCCGTTCTTCGAGCACTACGACGAACTGCTCGATATTCTGTACCAATACGACGTGACCATTTCGCTCGGCGACGCGCTGCGCCCTGGCTGCGTGAGCGACTCCACCGACGCGGGCCAGGTAAGCGAGCTCATTGAGCTGGGCCTTCTTACCACGCGCGCATGGGAGCGCAACGTGCAGGTCATGATCGAGGGCCCGGGACATATGGCGCTCAACGAAATCGCGGCCAACATGCAAATCGAGAAGACCCTGTGCCACAACGCGCCGTTCTACGTGCTGGGGCCGCTGGTGACCGATATCGCACCTGGCTACGACCACATTACGTCGGCCATTGGCGGCGCGATTGCCGCGGCAAACGGCGCCGACTTCCTGTGCTACGTGACCCCTGCCGAGCACCTGCGTCTGCCGAGCGTGCAGGACGTGCGCGAGGGCGTCATTGCCTCGAAGATCGCCGCTCACGCCGCCGACCTGGCGAACGGCATTCCCGGCGCTCGCGATTGGGACGACCGCATGGCTCGCGCCCGCCAGCGCCTCGACTGGCCCGCGATGTTCGACGAGGCCATCGACCGCAAGAAGGCCGAAGAATACGTGGCGAGCACCAACCCGCACGACCCGAGCACCTGCACCATGTGCGGCGCCATGTGTTCGGTGCGCACCATGAACAAGGCCATGAAGGGCGAAAACGTCAGCCTGCTGTAGGCGAAGGGCAAAGATGAAGCGCTCAGGCACTGCATCTGAGTAGCTCGACCAGCCAAAAGGCATGCCGGCCGAAAAGCGCGTCGAGCAGGATGAGAGCAACGCCCAATGGGCACATCGCCCGAAAAGCGCAACGGCGAAAAGAGCGCGGTTGCCGCATCCAAGGAAACACCGACATTCGGAAGGCCACGAGTGATGCGCTCGAAGGCACGCAACGTATGCAACACCAAGAAGGCCAAGGGCACGAACCCTTGGCCTTCTTCTTTGAGCGAACTCGCTACTCGAGAATACCCGCGAGCGCTTCTTTCGCCGGAGTCTCGGTACTACTCGGCAATACCCGCAATTGCTTCTTTTGCCGCGGCCGAGATGCTACTCGGCAACACCCGCGAGCGCCTCTTTCGCCGCAGCCGCGATGCGCGCAAAGTCGCCCTCGTTCGGATGGCTTTGCGCCTTGTTCCAGTTATCAATCAGCATGCGAGCCTGAGCGTTCTCAGGGTCTTTCTCAAGCATGCCCTCGTAGCGACGTTTCACGCCCACGCCCATCTTGCCTTGGCACATCGCGCCGCCGACGCACTGCGCCTCAGCGGGCAAATACGCGCGAACCCTGTCGAGAATTTGCGCGAAATACTCGTCGCTTTCACCGAAGCCGCAGGTGCCGAACAGGAAAACGCGCTTTCCCACAAGCCCCTGAAGAAAATGCTGAACAGCTGGGCTACATGAACCCTTGTCGCACCAGAAGCCGACGAATACCACGTCAGCCTCGCCCGCCTGCG
This sequence comes from uncultured Slackia sp., assembly GCA_934646845.1. GTDB lineage: Bacteria > Actinomycetota > Coriobacteriia > Coriobacteriales > Eggerthellaceae > Slackia. The sequence continues at coordinate 918 of CAKUEV010000103.1, read as the reverse complement.
CCGCAAGCGTCGATGCGGAAGGCGCCGATGCGGCGGGAACCGACGCGGTAGGCGACAATGTGGCAGGCGCCGATGCTGCGGGAACCGACGCTGCGGGAACCGATACGGTGGGCACCGAAGCGGCAGCATTTGTGCCCTGGCCGTTTTCGGCACCTTCCGCGCTTTTCGCGCTTTCGACGCCTTCTGCTTTTTCGGCACCTTCCGCCTCTTCGGCACCTTCGGCACCCTCCGACTGCGCCGATTCCGCATCCGCGGCATCCAAATCGAAAGAGGCCACAAAGCGCACTCCGGCGTCAGACAATTCGCGCCGCAACGCATCAGCCACCAATTTAGTGTTTCCGCTTTTGCTGCTCACGGCCATAGAACACGTGATATTCAAAACAGCTCCAATCTCTTGACGCAGACACCTTACGCCGAAACGCATCGTAAGAAAACCGTGCAGCGCCTCGAGCCTCAGATGGCAGAAAACGCGACAAGGGGGCCTCTCTGCAGGCCTCATTGCAGAGGAAGAGGCTGGTAAAAGCCCGCACGAAGCAACGTGCTTCAACAAAAGGCCAGGTCACGTAATTTTCTGAAAAGAAAGTCGAAGGATATCCGCCCGAGAAAAGGCCCCATGGTGGCGTTTCCTGGCAGCACGTTCCCAAATTCTTGCAATCAGGCCCCATTGCGGCGTTTTCTGCCAATGCCGAAAAGAATGCATGCTTTCGGCGGCCTCCATATGCCGAGCAGAACACGCGTTTTCGATAGGCTCCCATATGCCGTGCAGAAAAGCATCGACTGCCCGAGCGTGCATTTTTTTTCTTGGCGCGGCTACGCGCGCGCCAGACTAAAGTCTTAAAAAAGAAGACGATATGAGCAGGACACAATAAATTGAGAGCCCCTGCTGCATGACTTTCCGTGGATTAGGCCGACAATGGA
>CAKUEV010000102.1 GCA_934646845.1 uncultured Slackia sp. | reverse complement strand
ACGCAAGCAGAATATGCAAGGACGCTTCACCGCATGCGAACCTCTTCCAGGCCGACGCCTGCTTTTGATTGACGACGTGTTCACTACGGGCGCGACGATGGATCAGGCGGGCATCGCGCTCGAACTGGCCGGCGCCAGGGTGCGCTGCGCCACCGTCGCGCGAGTGTAGGCGCGTCATCGACGAGCGGCGCCTGCGCCCCGAACCGCAAATGGCCGCCCAATTCTGCAATGGTTGCGCATTTTATGTTCGCGCGCGGGAAGGCATATAGGCCCCACGCCGCTCTAACCCTATAATCTTGAAAGTTTACGGAAGTGCCAACGCAGCATTTAAAGCCGCCAATCGATAGGAGCGAGAAGACCGTGTTCGAGCAAATGCTTTCGCATATGACGTTCGTTGACGTCTTCAACTGGTCCGTTTTGCTGGTTTTCAGCATCTGCTACATCTACCAGTTCTACTACGTATTCGTCGTGCTCACGCGCAAACCGCCTTTGCAGGAAGCCAAGACCAATCACAAATATGCCGTGATGATTTCTGCGCGCAACGAGAGCCAAGTTATCGGCGACCTCCTTCACAGCATTCGCGTGCAAAACTACCCGCAAGAGCTCATCAGCATTTTCGTGATTGCCGACAACTGCACCGACAACACTGCGGAAATCGCACGCAATGCCGGTGCGACCGAAGTGTACGAGCGCTTTAACGATGAAGAAGTCGGCAAGGGCTACGCACTGAACTACGGCTGGCATGAAATCCAAAAACGCGACGACGCCGAAAGCTTCGAAGCGTATTTCGTATTCGACGCCGACAACGTGCTCGACGCGAATTACTTCCGCGAAATGAATAAGGTCTTCGACGGCGGCGCCGAGGCCTCCACGAGCTACCGCAACTCTAAGAACTACGGAAGCAACTGGATTTCCGCTGGCTATGCCATTTGGTTCTTACGCGAGGCGAAATATCTGAGCCAGGCGCGCTTGACGCTCAACACGAGCTGCGCTATTTCGGGAACGGGCTTCTTCATTGCCGCCCGCGTGCTCAAAGAAAGCGGCGGCTGGAAATGGCACCTGCTCACGGAGGATATCGAGTTTTCCGCGAGCTCCATTATCGAAGGCCGTCGTATCGCCTATTGCCCCACCGCTATGCTCTACGACGAGCAGCCCATTACCTTCATCGACTCCTGGAACCAACGATTCCGTTGGGCGAAAGGCTTCTATCAGGTGTTTTGGCACTATGCCGCCAAACTGCTCAAAGGCATTTTCACCAACCCGAAGGGCAAGCGCTTTGCGTGCTACGACATGCTCATGACCATCGCGCCCGCCATGCTGCTCACGGTTATTTCCATCGGCTTCAACGGCACCATCGCGCTGCTCGCGGTATTCGGCGTGATATCGGCAGGCACCATGATCACTTCGGCCCTCTCGTCGATGTTCTTCTGCCTGTTTAACTTCATGCTGTTCATGTTCATCTTCGGCGTGCTTACTACCTTTACCGAATGGGACAACATTCATTCCACCACAGCGAAGAAGATCGGTTACCTGTTCACCTTCCCCATTTTCCAGCTCACCTATATCCCCATCGCGTTGGTGGCACTGGTGAAAAAGGCCAGCTGGAAGCCCATCGCCCACACTATTTCGGTTAACGTTGAGGAAATGAGCCAAACCGGCATGAAATAGAAACGCGTCCTATTGGCCCGGAAGGCCACGGGGCACGCTCCCTTTCAGAGCGCCGTTTCGCTGTTTGGGCAGCGGACGGCGCTCTTCTTTTATTCCCGGACCCCCAAGCGATACATCGCTCAATTCGACGATGTTCTTCCAGAGGCGCTTCGGCATAAAGCTGCGGCGCAATTCGGGGTTGTAGCGCGCATCGATCGCCACGCTATCGTAGAACGTTTTCCATGCCTGTTCATAAAAGGCATCATCGTCGGCAGCGGGCGGCACAACGAAAACAGGGGAGCGAACGAGCTGCCATTCCCCGTTGTGAGAAACGCCAGCAACATGGTGAACCTCATCGAACACAATGAACGGCTGCGTGTTGAACCGGGCCGAGAACCACCCCATAAGCAGCGGCACGACGCTCGCCTTGGGATTGCATACCGCCACATACACGCCATCGCGCGTTTTCGAGAAGCGCATGAATTGCACCCAGTAGTGACGCTCGTTTTTGACCGACCGGACGATTTCCGCGAAACGCTCAACATCGGGCGCAGCTTTGTCGAAACGCGCGCGAGGGCCACGCTTCATGGCGTATCGAATGAAGGAAAGAATCGATGAGCCCGCATCGGGTTCATCGGAAAGCGAGGCCGCAACCACGCATTGATACGTCTCCACATCGCATACGCGAATGATTCCCGCACGCACACGCCATGCCCGTTCCATATTCGTCTCGACCTCAACGATTCGCTGCCCGAGCCTGGGCGCGAAACTGCGCGACGCCGATACATCGGAAGGGTATTCCTTTCGCTCGAAAGCGAGAAAAACCGCCGTGAGCAGCCCTTCGAGCGAACCATCGTGCACGTAGGCGAGCTCAAGGTCGTTCATCGGCGGCAATCCTCCTTTCATAGGCGCACTCCGCGCCTTACCGCAGCACGGCAAACCGCGCTATGCGCAAAACTCCAACAGCCGCCAGTGGCTGCTGGGAACCATGCTACAAATTCGGGTTCATCTTAAACGTGAGCGGCGAGGCAATCGACAGGTCGAGCAGAAGCGCCGCAAGGTGCTTTTGGGCATCGGCGACAACCCATTGGGCAAGATTGCTGTTGCCCTTTTCGTATACCGCCGCGCGTTCTTCGACAGGAGCCGTCAATGCCTCGCGATGTACGCGCTGCGCATGGCGCAAGACCTTTTGCCACTGCTCGCTTTTGTAGTCGCCCGAACGCACCTGCGTGACCGCAAAGCGTGCATCGCTTGCCGCCTGCAGCGAACGAAACACCCAATACGGATGGCTCAAATCGGGCTTAGGCGCCGCATCGTCAAAGCACGCCGGCCACATGGGGGCGTCGCAGAACAGAGGCATATAGGGCGAGAAGCATGGCGTGCCCAGCGCGACCCAACAAATGGGGGAAGCAAGCTCGCCTTTAAGCGCAGCCTGCGCGCACTGCTCAGCGGAAAGCCCAAACACGCCTTCGATTTGCAACACATGCGATTCCTGCGTGCGCGAGAGCGCAATGGCGCGATAGCGTTTGCGCGAGAATTCGTCACCCGCTGTGCCAATGGGGTCGAATTCCGTTTCGTCAAAATGGCTCGAAAGCACCGCCGCCGCATCTTCAACTCCGAGCAGGCGGTTGGGCCGGAAAACGAACGGCAAATCGCTATCGACCACCGTATGCTCTTTCGCAATTTCAGGAGCAAGCAAGCGCAAACCATCCCATACGCGCGGTGTGTTGTAACGCCTGTCGCCATCGGAACTGGTGCCGAAAATTTCACGGAAGTTGAACGGACGCCCTTCGCCGACGCCTAAAGCGCCATTGAGCGCATGTTCATCAACGAATTCACGAATTCCCTCTGAATGCATGAAGGAATCGCTTTCAAAATCGACTTCTTGAATCGAGAGCTGGTTCGCGACCACGGCAACGCAATCGTCGGGAATGCGCTGGGCAACCCAATGATGGCCCGTGGCGATTTCCATATACCATGCTTCCAGATGGTCGGCGAACAGCACGCCGTTGCTTTCGGCGGAGCCATACTCGGCCACGATTTCGCCCAAACGTTTCACGCCTTCGCGCGCTGTTTTCACATAGGGCAGCACAGCGGTAAGCATGGCATCTTCGGCAAGGCCGTTTTCCACATAGGGGTCGAATGCCAAAACGCGATCGTTTGCCAGCGCGCTTTCGGTAGCCGACATTGCGACATGGGCGGCATTCACGCCAGCCTCTTCGAAAAGCCCCTCTTCGGGCGTAACGTCGGGCATGGCGGAATAACGAAGGCCCCCTTCGGGCAGCGTAATGGTAAACCCGTTCGTCCCTGATACAAGCTCGACGCCATCGCGTTCACCCGCTGGCACCATGCGAAGCGATTTCGGCGCGGCGGGCGTGGTGTTGTCTTCGTTGCGGGCAATAAGAATAGAGCCGTCGCGCGTTGCGGCGCGGCCTACGAGAACCGATGTGCATGAACGGCGCATAAGGCCATCGAACCCTTTTTTCGACATACCGTTTCCTCCTCTACGAAAGCCCTCACGCATATGCGCGCTAGGGCATTTTCACCTGCGCCCTATAGTAGCTAAAAATACGCCCGACGCGCCTAGCCTACGGCATCGAAAAGGCTCATTTGCCCAGCGAGCACCTTGCCCGAACGGCGGCCATGCGACCCCGCTTGAATGGGCGCCGCGAGTTGGGCGTACAGACTCTCTTTGTCAAAGCGAGTGCCATGGCCCTGGTAGCGGCCCTGGCACGTGATGAAAAACCGCGCTCGCTTATACGCCACGCCGAGCTTGCGCAATTCGGCTTCGCCAAGCGCCGTGGCGCGCCTCGCGCCCACAATCGCCTTCGCCCCACGCACCCCAATGCCGGGCACGCGCAGAAGTTCCTCATAAGGCGCAGTATTCACTTCGACGGGAAACCGATCGAGGTGGTTGATAGCCCAGTTCGCCTTCGGATCGATGTCGGTGGCAAGAAACGGCTGGCCCTCGTCGATGAGCTCCGCCGCATCGAACTTATAGAATCGCATAAGCCAATCGGCCTGATAAAGCCGGTGCTCCCTATCGAGCTGCACGGCGTTTCCCTGCGGCAGCCGGCCGTCTTCGTTTACCGATAAATACGCCGAGAAGAACACGCGCTTCATGTGCATCGTTTTATAGAGCGACGAGGAAAGATTCAGTATTTGAAAATCGGTTTCGGGAGTTGCGCCAATGATCATTTGCGTGCTTTGCCCCGCCGGCGCGAATGCGCGCGTTTTTCGGGCAGGGCGCCGCTGTGCCATATAGTACGCATCGCGCCGCATAAGCGCCCGCGTATCGCGATCTTCGGCGATACCCTCGCGAATTTGGCGCATGGGCGCGACGATGGAGTCGCGCGTTTTATTGGGGCACAAAAGCTCAAGGCTTTCGCTCGACGGCAACTCCATGTTCACGCTGATTCTGTCGGCAAGAAGCCCCAATGCCGCCAGCAAGTCGGACGACGTTCCCGGAACCGCCTTCGCATGAATGTAGCCGCGAAAGCCGTATTCCTCGCGAAGGATGCGCAGGCATTCGATAATGCGCTCCGTCGTGTAATCGGGGCTTTTCAAAACCCCGCTCGAAAGAAACAGGCCCTCGATGTAATTGCGCCGGTAAAACTCCATAGTGAGGTCGGCCAATTCGCGCGGCCGAAACGAAGCGCGCGGAACGTCGTTGGAGCAGCGGCTCGCGCAATAGGCGCAATCGAAGACGCACACGTTGGTGAACAGCACCTTTAAAAGCGTGATGCAGCGACCGTCGGCCGAAAAGCTGTGGCATATGCCCGCCGCCGTCGCGTTTCCAAGGGCACCCATGCGCGCATCGCGGTCGATGCCGCTCGAGGTGCAGGCGACATCGTACTTCGCAGCGTCGGCGAGCAATGCGAGCTTCGCTGTTGTATCCACCGCGCCCCTTTCCGTAAAAGCGAACATCTTTTCGTTATTCTAAAACGAATAAATGTTCGATTCAAGATGCTTTTTCGCGAAAGCCATGACACGTCTGCATGGCGGCATCGGCTCGAAAGCCGCGCCGTGCAAAAGCCGGAAACGACGCTGCCGCGCTTTGGAGAACCCGGGCAATTGCGCTAGCATGGAAGAAACACCTCGAGAATCGAAAGGCGCACTATGAAAATTTGCGTGTTCTGCTCCTCTTCCGACAACCTTGACGCGAAATACGTCGAAGCGGCAAAGGCCCTCGGCAAAACCATCGCCGCGCGCGGCCACGAGCTCGTGTTCGGAGGCTACGATAAGGGCCTCATGGGCGATGTCGCGAATGCCGCCGTCGCTGCAGGCGGGCACGTGTTCGGCGTGACCACCACGGGCCTCACCGCCAAGGGACGCGCCATCGTCGAAGGCATCGAAAACGTGGAAGAGCCCGACCTTTCCACGCGCATCAAGCACATGGTGCGCATGTCCGACGCCTTCGTCACGCTGCCGGGCGGCCTTGGCACGTTCGAAGAATTCTTCAGCGTGATGTCGCAAATCAAGGCTGGCGAGCTGAAGGCCACCTGTGCGCTGCTCGATGTCGACGGCTACTTCAAACCGCTCGTGGAAATGCTCGACCTCTCATGCGAAACGGGCCTCAATTCCTGCGATTGGCGCGCGTTTTGCGACGTCTTCACCAGCCCCGACGACATCATCGACTGGCTCGAGAAATAATGGCTCGCCCTTCCTCAAACAAGGCATTCGAGGCGGCACTTGCGCGCAAAGCCGCCATGCAAGCCGCGCGATGCGCAAGCGCGAAGGGGCCTTCCGCAAAGGGCATTGGCCCCAACAAGGCCTGCGGGCACAAAGGCGGCATTCGCAGGCAGGGCTCAAAACGCGGATAGCACCGCTCCGTGCCACCTTCAAGGGCGCGAATGCATGGTGATTTCTTTACAACAAGGCGCGCCATTGGCTTGCGGGCCGAAATGCGGGTAAACTAATTTGTCCGAATTTTGGCCCGCGAATGCTAGGAGCCGCTATGCAAGAAAACACCGCAGCCGAAGACGCCCAAGCGTTCGGCACCTCGCCCGACGACCCCGTTTTCG
>CAKUEV010000101.1 GCA_934646845.1 uncultured Slackia sp. | reverse complement strand
GAGCTCGATTGCGCGTTCGGCAACCATTTCCTGAGTTTTTGCACCATCGAGAGCGGCGAAAATACGCTTGTACTGCATTGACATAACGGCTCCAATCCCTTGTGTTTGCCGTGCATAGATATGCGCGCCTTTTGGTGCCTTTATTGTAACACTGGCATTATCGGTGAGGTTCCCAAACGCCTTCAACGCCCCCGCGCGTCGCCGTCTGGTTTCGAGTGAAAATTCTTCCAAAAAGGGTTTAAGTTCCCAAGGGAAACCAAGGGTCAAAACAGTATGCAGTTCCTTAAAATAAAGTTTCACAAAAAGACGAAAAACGCAGGTGAACGTTCTAAGGAGACGGCAAAAACGTGGTAATATGCACGACGTGCGACGCGAAGGCGCCATGGGTTGTGGTGTCCTCGTGAAAGCTTGTCAAATATACGCGCGATTTTGTCTTACCTCTGGTAAAGTATTCGGTCGCTGCGTTTGCAGCAACGCACAGCGTAATCGGCAGAATTTGAGAAGAGGAAGATTCTTGGCTAAAGAAGACGTCATCGAACTTGAGGGCACCGTTCTGGAGGCTCTCCCGAACGCTATGTTCAAAGTCGAGCTCGAGAACGGCCATGAGATTCTCGCTCATATCTCTGGCAAGATGCGCATGCATTACATCAAGATTCTGCCCGGCGACAAAGTCACCGTCGAACTTTCGATTTATGACCTGAGCCGCGGCCGTATCACCTATCGCTTTAAATAAGCGGTACACCGCACCCGCCATATCGCATATGTGAGCCGGCAGGGTGCTTTAGTGCGCTCTCGAGCGTGCTGCCCTTCGGGGCACAAATTGATGAAAACATCGCCTGCGGCTGGGCGTGTTTCATAGAGTGAAGAGTAAATGGTTCCCCAGAGGCAAATCCGTCAGCCGAAGGGAAGCCGCACATTCAAAGGAGACAAGCATGAAGGTCCGTCCTTCGGTCAAGAAGATGTGCGACAAGTGCAAGATCATTAGGCGTCATGGCAAGGTCCTCGTCATTTGCGAGAACCCTCGTCACAAGCAGCGCCAGGGCTAAAAAGAGAGAGGAAGATATACCATGGCTCGTCTTTTCGGCGTCGACCTCCCTCGCGAGAAGCGCATCGAGATCGGTTTGACCTACATTTACGGCATCGGCAACACGACCGCCAAGAAGATCATTGCAGAGACCGGCGTTAACCCTGACATCCGTGTCAAGGATATCTCCGAAGACGATCTGCAGAAGATCCGCGAATACATCGACAAGAACCTCACCGTCGAAGGTGACCTGCACCGCGAGGTTTCGCAGAACATCAAGCGTCTGATGGAGATCGGCTGCTACCGCGGCCTCCGTCACCGCAAGGGTCTGCCTGTTCGTGGCCAGCGCACCCACACCAATGCTCGCACCCGCAAGGGTCCGCGTAAGCAAATCGGCGGCAAGAAGAAGTAGGGGTTTGACACATGGCTAAAAAGAACGTTCGCACCCGCATCAAGCGCTCCGAGCGCAAGAACATTGCGGTGGGACAGGCTCACATCAAGAGCACTTTCAACAACACCATCGTTTCCATCACCGACCCTCAGGGCAACGTGATTTCCTGGAATTCTGCTGGCACCGTGGGCTTCAAGGGCTCTCGTAAGTCCACCCCGTTCGCTGCGCAGATGGCTGCCGAGCAGGCCGCCAAGACCGCTATGGAGCATGGCCTGAAAAAGGTTGCCGTCTTCGTGAAGGGCCCCGGCTCTGGTCGCGAGACTGCTATTCGCTCCCTGCAGGCTGCTGGCCTCGAGGTCTCTAGCATTCAGGATTGCACGCCCATCCCGCACAACGGCTGCCGCCCCTGCAAGCGTCGCCGCTGCTAATTAAGAGAGGATCGAATCACTATGGCAATCAACAGAACTCCGGTTCTTAAGCGCTGCCGCCAGCTCGGTATTGATCCGGTCGTGCTCGGCTACAGCTCTAAGAAGGAATCCATTCGCCAGCCCAAGCGTCGCCGTAAGGAATCTGAGTACGGCATGCAGCTGCGCGAGAAGCAGAAGGCCAAGTTCATCTATGGCGTTCTGGAGAAGCAGTTCCGCGGCTACTTCAACAAGGCTAAGCGTCAGCCCGGCATCACCGGCGAGAACCTGATGCGCATCCTTGAGTCGCGTCTCGACAACGTCGTGTTCCGTCTGGGCTTCGCTCGCACCCGCAAGGAAGCCCGTCAGACCGTTTCCCATGGTCACATCACCGTTAACGGCAAGCGCGTCGACATTCCGTCTTACCGCGTTCGCCCCGGCGATGTCGTTGCTGTGGCCGACAAGGCTAAGGAGATGCTCGTTATCAAGAGCGCTCTCGTCTCCAACGAGCGTATGCAGGTTCCTGCATGGCTCGAGGTTGACATCGAGAAGCTTCAGGGCAACGTGCTGTCTCTCCCCAACCGCGACCAGATCGACTTGGACATCAACGAGCAGCTTATCGTCGAGCTCTACTCGAAGTAATTAACCGCGGCTTAAGGAGGCTTACAAACTATGGCAGAGTTCATGAGGCCAACCGTTACTACCGAAGAAGTGAACGACACTGTCGCCCGCTTCATCGTCGAGCCGCTTGAGCGTGGTTTCGGATACACGCTGGGTAACTGCATGCGTCGCGTTCTGCTGTCGTCGCTGGACGGAGCCAAAGCCACGGCCATCCAGATCGAAGGCGTTCAGCACGAGTTCACGACCGCTGAAGGCGTCATCGAAGACGTCACCGATATCGTCCTCAACGTGAAGGGCCTTGTTTTCTCGGCCCTCTCCGAGGACTACACGGAAGCCACGGCCACCATTTCGGTCGAGGGCCCGTGCACGGTGACCGGCGCCGATGTGAAGGTTCCCGCCGAGTTCACGCTCATTAACCCCGAGCACGTCATTTGCACCGTTGCCGATGGCGGCACGCTGAACATGAGCATCCGCATTGGCGTGGGCCGTGGGTACGTCTCGGCTGAGCGCAACAAGCGCACCGAGGACCCCATTGGCATCATCCACGTCGACAGCTTGTTCTCTCCCGTGCGTCGTTGCACTCTCGCAGTGAGCGACACCCGTGTGGGTCAGCGCACCGACTTCGACAAGCTGGTTCTCGAAGTTGAGACTGATGGCTCCATCGCTCCTAACGAAGCGGTGTGCCGTGCGTCGAACATCATCGACCAGTACATGGGTGCCTTCCTTTCGCTGGCTGATATTGTCGACGAGGAAGAGGGCGAGATTCCGTCCATCTTCGCACCGGAAGGCCAGGAGGCCAACGCCGAGCTCGACAAGCAGATTGAGGATTTGGACCTTTCCGTCCGCTCTTATAACTGCTTGAAGCGCGCAGGCATCCATTCGGTGCGTCAGCTGGTCGAGTTCTCCGAGAACGACCTGCTCAACATCCGCAACTTTGGCGCGAAGTCCATCGAAGAGGTCAAGGACAAGTTGATCTCTATGGACCTCAACTTGAAGCAATAACTAGGAGACTACACGATGAGGCATTACAAGAAGGGCCGCAAGCTGGGCACCGATGCCAGCCATACTAAGGCCATGAAGAAGTCCCTGGTGCAGGCGCTGTTCACCAATGATCGCATTAAGACCATTGAAGCCCGCGCTAAGGAGATTCGTCCCGACGTCGACCGCATCATCACCTGGGCCAAGCGTGGCGACCTGCATTCTCGCCGTCTCGCTATCGCCGCTCTCGGTGACAAAGAGCTCGTTCGCGAGATCTTTGAGAAGGTTCAGCAGGGCATGTGGGCCGACCGTCAGGGTGGCTACACTCGAATCATGAAGCTTGGCACCCGCAAGGGCGACAACGCTAGCATGGTTATCATGGAGCTCGTGACCGAGCCCGTGAAGAAGGCTGAGAAGAAGGCCGAAGCTGTTAAGGCTGCTCCGAAGAAGGTTGAAGAGGCCAAGGCCGAAGAGACCGTCGAAGAGCCCAAGGCTGAAGAGGCCGTCGAAGCTGAAGCTGCTACCGAGGAAAAAGCCGAATAACTCGCTTTTCAACGGGAATATAGCAAAACAAACGCCGTCCTTCGGGGCGGCGTTTTTGCGCTACCATATAAAGACGTGGGGAACCTATTACAAGGAGGCATCTCATGTCTGAGTTTGGAAAAATCCTCAATAGCGCAATCGACGCCGCGCAGGAATTAGCGGGCGATATGAAAGCTGCGACCGACAAAATGATCGATACCGCTCAAGAGCAGGCCCCAAGTGTCGTTGCAAGCGCTTGCGAAAAGCGCCAGGCGTTGACCGATCAAGCGCGCGAAAACATTCCGGGCCTTATCGACGAGGCGAAGAATGCGACCGAGAAGGCGATGGATGACGCGAAAGCCGTAAGCGATAAGCTCATAGACACCGCGAAAGAAGTTGGCGACAAAGCGGCTGAAATGGCCAAGGAAGTATCGCAGCGCAATGCCAATAAGGTGGGGGAGTAGGTTCTCTCGATTCTTGCTCGGGCTTTCTTAGAGCGAAAACAATGGAATGCGCATTTCAAGAGGAGGGCTTCGGCCTTCCTCTTTTATACTTGCGGCATGCTCATGTCCGCGCAACATAATTCGACTCCGCTTGACGCTCGCTTCGCCCTTGTGGGCTTATTTGCGTATTCGGTTTCGCTATTTTTCGTGGCAACGTGGCTGGGGTTGGGCGTATTTGTTCTGCTCTTGCTCGCGGCGCTTCTGCATTTTCGTATTTCGTTGCGCAATATGGGCGCATGCATAGCGCCGCTTGCATTCATTCTCGCGTGTACCGTCGTCGCCCAAATTCCCCATGGCATTGATGCTGGGCTTTTCTATGCAGCACGCATCATCGTTCTTGCTTTGGCTGCGCTTTCGGTCTCCCTCGCGTACGACAGTGCGCAATTTACCCGTGCGTTTTCGAGCTTGATGCGCCCCCTCCGAAATCTCGGGGTTCCTGTGGACGATATCTCGACGACGTTCTCGCTTGCCCTCCGCTTCATTCCGGCATGTTTTGATGAATATGCGATTGTGTGCCAGGCGCAACGTTCGCGGTGCGCGCATTTCGATGACGGTGGCTTTGTGGGCAGGATAATACAGCGAGGCAGGGCTTTTGTTCCAATGCTCGTGGGGCTGTTTCGCCATGCGAGCGTATTGGCTTGCGCGATGGAGGCCCGATGCTATGGCGCGCCTGGCGCTCGTACGAGCTTGCGCGGCGAACAGCATGTGGAGCCGCGTTCGATTGTTCTGGTCATGGCATTTTCCGTCTTCTGCATCGTTGTAGGCTTTCTCTTCTAAAGAAACCTGTGCGTAAAGCGACCAATGCGCCTTCGAGCGATGCTTTGTATGCCAGTCTCCGTTGCTCGAGCCCCTTTGCCGGCTAAGTTGCGCCGTTTGCCGCATCGCCCTTTCGCGTGTGGTATACAATTTCGCTGTTAGGGCGGGGCTTGTAGGTCCCGGTTCGTTCATCATAGGAGGAAACTTCATGAGCATCATCTTCGACGTCTACGGCCGAGAGGTTCTCGATTCCCGCGGCAACCCCACGGTTGAGGTCGAGGTTACCCTCGACGACGGTTCGTTCGCCCGCGCGATCGTTCCGTCTGGCGCATCTACGGGCGCATTCGAGGCTGTTGAACTGCGTGACGGCGATAAGGGCCGCTACCTTGGCAAGGGCGTTCAGAAGGCTGTCGCCCATGTGAATGAGGAAATTGCCGAAGCCATTATCGGCATGGACGCTCGCGACCAGCGCGCTATCGACGCCGAAATGATCGACGTCGACGGTACTCCGAACAAGGGCAACCTGGGTGCGAACGCCGTTCTGGGCGCTTCTCTCGCTTGCGCACGTGCTGCTGCCCAGTCGAGCGAGCTGCCGCTGTATCGCTACGTTGGCGGTGCGAATGCCCATGTGCTGCCGACGCCCATGATGAACATTCTCAACGGCGGCGTGCATGCTGACAACAACGTTGACTTCCAGGAATTCATGATTATGCCTGTTGGCGCTGAATCGTTTGCCGAGGGCCTGCGTTGGTGCGCCGAAATTTATCACACGCTGAAGAAGGTTCTGCATGAAGCTGGCCTCGGTGGCGGCGTGGGCGACGAGGGCGGTTTCGCTCCCAACCTGAAGACCAACGAAGAGCCCCTGAAGTACATCGTTCAGGCGTGCGAGGCCGCGGGCTACAAGCCGGGCAGCGACATCATGTTCGCCATGGACCCCGCTTCCACGGAATACTACGACGCCGAGCGCGGCATGTATTGCCTCGCAGGCGAAGGCGTTGAGTACACGAGCGAGCAAATGGTCGATTACTGGGAGAAGCTTGTCGACAAGTACCCCATCATCTCCATCGAAGACGGCATGGCTGAGGAAGACTGGGATGGTTGGAAGCTTCTTACCGATCGCATTGGCGACCGCGTGCAGCTCGTCGGCGACGACCTGTTCGTCACGAACACCGAGCGTCTGAAGAAGGGTATCGAGATGGGCGTCGCCAACGCCATTTTGGTGAAGGTGAACCAGATCGGCAGCCTTACCGAGGCGCTCGAGGCTATCGAGATGGCCAAGGAAGCCGGCTATGCGTGCGTCATGAGCCACCGTTCTGGCGAGAGCGAAGACACCACGATCGCCGACTTGGCCGTTGCCATGAACACCGGCCAGATCAAGACGGGCGCTCCGTGCCGCAGCGACCGCATCGCCAAGTACAACCAGCTCATCCGCATCGAGGAAGAGCTCGGCATGTCCGGCGCATATGCTGGCAAGGATGCGTTCTACAACATCAAGTAGTTTTGCGTCGAATCGATTTTGCGCAAGAGCGAATCGTGAAGGGGGGCTGTATCA
>CAKUEV010000100.1 GCA_934646845.1 uncultured Slackia sp. | reverse complement strand
GCTAAACGCTACGAGCATTCAGCACCTTCAGCAGGTTCAAGCATGAAGGCTACTCGAACAAGGCTTTGCCCTCGTCGGAAATCACAACGCGAACCGCCTTCGGCAAAATGCGCGCGACAAAAGGTGTCTTGCTTTTCGGCACTTCGCCGTCATATTGAATCTCGAACGCCGGATCCGCCTCAACGCGAACCTCTTTGCCCCGATAAATCTCGAGGGAATCGCCACGCTCCGGGAAATCCCCATCGCGATCGAGCATCGCGGCGAAAACAGCGGGCAAAAGCTCGAAGGCGTTTTTGGCCTTCATGACAATCACGTCGAGCATGCCATCGCGTGGCTGATTCGTATGCGTGAACGAGATATCGAACTGAATCTTCGAGAAATTAATGACGAGAACGCCCAAGCCCTCGGTTTCATGACGTTCACCATCAATGGTTACCGCGATTTTTGATCGCTGGGGCACGATATTGGCGCCCGCGGCCAAGAAATACGCGACGGTACCGAAGAATTTCTTGTTCGGAGCCGCGCTTTCCATAATCGTCGCATCGTAGCCCGCGCCCGCCATAATCATGAAGCCGTGCTTTTCGCCTTCAGCCTCGATTTCGGCAACATCGAAGTCGAGCGTTTCGCAACGGCGGGCGAGCTTCGCCAACGCGTGCGGCTCGTTCGGCTGGACCAAGTTGAGGGACAGAAGGTTCGCCGTGCCAGCAGGGTAGGGCAACAGCGGCACACCGGTATTCGCAAGCGCATACGCAACCGAAGTCACCGTTCCATCGCCGCCCGAAGCAACGACCACATCGAAATCGCGCGCATCGTCGAGCAAATCGTAGATCGACGTGGTGCCATCGGTTGACCGCATGCACACCTCGTCGCCATCTTCCGTAAATGAACGCACAAAATCGTAAATGGACCCATCTCGGTATCCAGATGCGAGATTGTTGATGATAAGTGCTTTCATCGCGCATTCCCCCTCTCTACCGTTAAGATGGTACTACATACAAATCGAAACATACGTAACTAAAGGAAAACCGTTGTACATCACCACTCGCAAGCAGTTGGAACAATTCATCGACCGCGCCCGCGTCAGCGAAGTGCTCGCAGTCGACACCGAATTCCTCCGCGAGAAAACATACTGGCCCAAGCTCTGCCTCATTCAAATGGGAACCGAGAAGGAAAGCGTCGCCATTGATCCTTTCGCCTTCGACAGCCTTGAGCCCCTCAAAGAGCTTTTCACGAACAAGAAAATCGTGAAGCTGTTCCACGCCGCATCGCAAGACCTCGAAATCATCCATCACGAGCTCGGCGTGCTTCCCGAACCGATTTTCGACACGCAAATCGCCGCGTCGCTGCTCGGCGGCACGCTGCAGGTTGGCTACGGAGCGCTCGTTATGAGCGAATGTGGCGTGAAATTGAAGAAGGCCGATTCATTCACCGATTGGAGTCGCCGTCCGCTCGCCGATTCGCAAATCGAATACGCGCTCGACGATGTCGTGTATCTGCCCAAGATGTATCGCTCCATGACCGCCGAACTCGAAAAGCTCGGCCGCCTCCATTGGCTCGACAACGATTTCGCCGAACTTTCCAACCCCGAGAAATACATCGAGGACCCCAACGAACGCTGGCGCCGCCTTCGCCGCGTGAACCAGCTCTCTCGCAGACAGCTTTCCGCCGCCCGCGAAATCGCAGCATGGCGCGAAACCACCGCAATGAAGCGCGATATCCCACGTAAGTGGATTTGCTCCGACGAACAAATTGTCGAAGCATGCAAACGAGAACCGCGCACGCTCGACGACCTTTTCATGGTTCGAGGCATTCGCGGCGCCCTGAAAATGGACGATGCCCGTGCCGTATTGCGCGCATGCATCGCCGGCCTCGACGCGCCCAAGGAATCATGGCCCGAACTGCCGAAACCACCGAAGAGCGAAGCAAACGTCGACGCGCAAGTCGACCTGCTTTCCTCGCTTGTCAAGCTTCGAGCGAAAGAAAACGGCGTCGCATTCGGCGTGCTCGCGTCCCACGACGACCTCACCAAAATCGCACGCGGCCACTACGACCAAACCGACGTGCTCAAGGGCTGGAGGCGCACGCTTATCGGCGACGATTTGCTCGCACTCATGAATGGGGAAATGGCGCTCACAATTGAAGGCGGCGTGTTGAAAGTAACGAACGCTTCACAACAAGCCTAAAGCAAACTTCCGTTCGCTAAACTGTTCAACGATTTAATGCCGAGGTTCGGCATACGCAGCGCCCGTGAGGCGCATACCGCAAAGGATTGATGCATATGATTATGGTCGGAAACGATATGGGCCTGTATATCGCCGTTATGGTACTGACGCTCGCCATTGGCGGCGGCGCTCAGTGGTACGTCACCACGATGCTGCACAAATACCAAAAGATTCCCTGCTCGTTCAACGTCACGGGAGCGCAGATGGCTCGCAAAATGAGCATCGACAAAGGCATTTCCAACGTCGGCGTGCTTTCTGGCGGTCCGAGCCAAGACTTCTTCGACCCGCGCAGCAACTCGGTCACCCTCGACCCCGATGCCTACCACACCACTTCCATTACCGCAGTAGCCACCGCCGTACATGAAATGGGCCACGCGACCCAGCATGCCGAAGGCTACAGCATGATGAAGTTCCGCAGCGCGCTTGTCCCCGTCGTGAACCTGTGCTCAAACGCATGGATCATTATCTTCATGATTGGCCTGTTCGCAGGTGCCGCCGGCGGCGCATTCATCAAGCTCGCCATTATCATGTTCGCAGCCACGCTGCTGTTCCAGCTCGTTACCCTGCCCGTCGAATTCGACGCGTCGCGCCGTGGCCTCGCATACCTGAAGGCTTCTGGCATGAACGGCGCCGAACTCACTGGCGCCTCCAACGTGCTTCGCGCGTGCGCGCTTACCTATGTCGCCGCAGCGCTCACCTCGCTTCTGCAACTCATTTACATGGTGCTTTCGACGCGCTCGGAAGAGTAATCGCATATGCTCGCTTCTCAAGTCGAACAACAACAGGGCGATGACGAGAAAAAGCCCTTGAGCATTTCCGAGGCGCTCGATGTCGCGAAAGGTTCGCTTGAGAAGCTGAAGCTGCGCGTGCTCGGCGAGGTCTCGGAAGTCAACGTGAAACCGGGGTATGCCAACGCGTACTTCACACTGAAAGACAAGACCGGCACGCTTCCTTGCCAAATGTGGCACGACCGATTCGAGAAATGCGGCATCACGCTCGAAGTGGGCATGATGGTCGAACTCGTCGGCCGATTTTCGCTCTACCCGAAAAAAGGGCGCATGCACTTTCAGGTGTTCGCCATCTCGGTGGCGGGCGAGGGCATGCTGCGCCAGCAGGTCGCCATGCTCCAACGCAAGCTTGAAGCAGAAGGCCTTATGGCGCCGGAACGCAAAATTCCCGTTCCGGCATACCCCATGAAGATCGGCGTGGTGACCTCACCACGTGGCGATGCGATTCATGACGTTTTGCGAACAACGCGCCGCCGTTTCCCGCTTGCCCACATCTATGTAGCAGGCGTTCCGGTCGAAGGCGCGCATGCTCCTGAATATATCGCCGAAGGCATGCGTGCATGTTTTCGCGCCCGCGTCGAAGTCATATTGCTCGTACGCGGCGGCGGCAGCTACGAAGACCTCATGCCCTTCAATGACGAACAGCTCGCCCGCGCCATCGTGAAATGTCCCATTCCCGTCGTAACAGGCATCGGACACGAGCCAGATACCACAATTGCCGACTTGGTTGGAGACTTGCGCGCCTCCACGCCTACCGGTGCTGCCGAAGCGGTCACCGTGCAAACATCGCAGCTCTCAGCCCAGTTGCAATCGATGGGCGAGCATATCGCGCAGCGTCAGCAACAGCGCATCCAGCATGCATCGCTTTCGCTCGAACGATACGCCACACGCCCCGTGTTCAAAGACCCTCGGTCGATGTTCGCAAGCGACCTCATCACGCTCGACATATTGCACGACAAGCTCTCTCGGGCGCTGCCAGCCAATATCGAGCGAGATAAAACCCGCCTCGACGCATACGCATCACGACTTGCCGTAAGGCCAGCCGTGCTCGATCGCGCTTCGGCAAAACTCAAAAACTGCTCTTCGAGGCTTCGCGGCTCCACCGCCTCGCTCGATCGCGTCGCATTGCGCCTTTCCGCGCAATGCGACAGGCTTCGTGAAGTTTCCTCGAAACTGCTCACCTCCGCGCAACATGAAGTAGCATTGAGGGCGGGGCACCTCCACGATTTATCGCCACTCGCAACCCTTTCCCGCGGCTATGCGATAGCGCGCGACGGGGAAGGGCGCATCGTGAAACACGCTACCGCACTTTCACCTGGTGATACGTTTGAAGTAACCGTTGCCGACGGCAGCATCTGCGCGACCGTTGATTCCATTCGCGCTTCGGAAAGGAGCGACTCATGACCGACACCACCACCGCAACCGAGCCGAAACAGGTGAGCGACCTTACTTTTCGCGAAGCCATGGCGGAACTCGACGCCACGGTCACCACACTTGAGAGCAACTCTCTCGAGCTCGAGGAGAGCCTGAAAGCCTACGAGCGAGGTGTGGCGCTGCTTGCCGATCTGCAGGCCCGACTTGCGCACGCGCAGCAAAAAGTCGATGTGCTTATGGGCCAGCTCGACGCTCCCGCCGACGATGCGACCACTGACAGCACTCTTTCGTAGTATTCTTGGCATTTGCATTACACTAAAGTGCATAAAACTCTCTCAATGCGCGCATTGCGCGAGAAAGGCAGCATGGCATATGACCGACTGCGTATTCTGCAAAATTGCCGCTGGTGAAATTCCCGCCAGCGTAGTATACGAGGACGACAAGGTTATCGCGTTCGACGACCTTGAACCCCAAATGCCCGTGCATACGCTCATCATCCCTAAGCAGCACTTCGCCAACATTGGCGACGGCTTGCCCGACGACCTTATGGGCCATCTTTTCAATACCGTGAAAAAGGTAGCTGAAATCAAAGGCATCAATAAAACCGGCTATCGCGTTATCGTCAACACCGGCGACGACGCCCAGCAATCGGTACATCACATCCATGTGCACGTTTTGGGCGGCGCTCCGATGAACTCCGGATCGCCTGCTCTCTAAAATCGTTCGACACGGGGGAACTTCGTGAAAATTCTCGTCATCAATGCTGGCTCTTCTTCGCTGAAATACCAGCTCATCGACACTGAAAACAATAAGATGCTCGCCAAGGGCCTTTGCGAACGCGTTGGAAGCAAAGATTCCTACATCAAGCACGGCGCCGACAAAGACGAGCGCATCTTCGCCCAATACATGGCCGACCACGAAGAGGCGCTGGCCGTTGTGTTCGATGCGCTGTGCCACAGCGAGCGTTCGACCATTCATTCCATTAACGAAATCGATGCCATCGGGCACCGCATCGTGCATGGTGGCAATTATTTCGACTCCTCGGTGCTCATCACGCCCGATGTCATCAAGAAAATCGAAAGCCTCTGCACGTTGGCGCCACTCCATAACCCGCCCGCGCTCAAATGCATCAACGTGTGCCAGAGCATGGCGCCCGATATGCCGCAGGTGGCCGTTTTTGACACGTCGTTCTTCCAGTCGCTTCCGCCTTCGGCATACATGTATCCGTTGCCATACGAGCTATGCGAGAAGCATCAGATTCGCAAATACGGCGCGCATGGAACGTCGCACCGCTACATCGCGCAACGCTGCGCAGCCCTTATGGAGCAGCCAATCGAAGATTTGAAGATCATCACGTGCCATTTGGGCAATGGTTGCTCGATTTCCGCCGTCGACCACGGCATCGCCGTCGACACGTCCATGGGCTTCACTCCGCTTGACGGCCTTATGATGGGCACGCGCTGCGGCGCCATCGACCCGGCCATCATTCCGTTTTTGGAAGAAGCCGAAGACCTCACGCCGCCCCAAATCAATGAGCTCATGAATAAGAAATCGGGCTTGTTAGGCGTTTCTGGCATCAGCAACGATATGCGTGACGTGCGCAAGGGCGCCGAAGAAGGAAACGAGCGCGCGGTGCTCGCCTACGAGATGTACGCGCACTCCATTCGTAAATATCTCGGTCAATACCTCGTGGAAATGGCCGGTTGCGACGCTATCGTGCTTACCGCAGGCGTCGGCGAAAACTGCGACCGCATGCGACGCATCGTGTTCGCTGGCCTGCAGCCGCTGGGCATCATCCTTGACCAGGAAAAGAACCGCCGCGACTATCACGGCAAGGAACGCTTCATTTCGCGCGACGATTCCCCTGTTAAGATCATCGTTATTCCGACCAACGAGGAATTCATGATCGCCCAGGATACGTTGAGCATCGTGTCGAAACTCAAGTAATAACGAGCTCGACTCAAAGCAAAGGCCCCATGTTTTGACCCCAAGAATCGCGAACGATTGGGGAGCAAAACATGGGGCCTTTCTCGTTAAGGAAGCAATGAGGCCCAGACCCTTAATTGCTTAACAAGGCATTCATATTCATGCGAGGCCGCAGTTAAGACCGCAACCATTGCGAACTCTTTCAGTCAGTCACTCACATGTGATCTAAAGCGCGAAGGTTAATGTCGAGGAACGTCTTTCGCATGACACAAAAAGGGCCGCACGAGGCGGCCCGAAATATCTTCCATAAGAAGTTCAGCCCAAAAGGCGATTATGCCTCCTGCGCCTGAACGGCGGTAATGGCAATAACGCCCAGCACGTCCTCGGCAGAGCAACCGCGAGACAAGTCGTTCATCGGAGCGCCCAGGCCCTGGGTAATGGGACCATACGCCTCTGC
>CAKUEV010000099.1 GCA_934646845.1 uncultured Slackia sp. | reverse complement strand
GTGCGGGAGTCCGCATCAGTAACCTGCCTCCTTGGTTGTCCCTTCTCTGCATGGTCATCTACATAAAGGAGGAACCAACCATGCAGATCAGCGTGTCGTCCACCCTGACCGTATATCACGACGGCCAATTCTGGGTCGGGCTGGCGGAGCATGTCGAGGACGGAAGGTACGGCGTCGCCCGCATCGCCTTCGGCACAGAGCCGTCCGATGAGGAGATCCTGCGATTCGTTGTCAGTAAATGGGAGAAGCTCTCATTCTTCGGTGGAGAACCGGCTGAGGCAAGCAAGCCCGCAAAGAACCCCAAGCGGCGCGCTCGCGAGGCGGCGAAGGCCCTCAAGCAGCCGGCGATGAGCACCAAGGCGCAGCAGGCGCTCGTGGCACAGAGAGAAGCGATGAAGCAGGAGTCAGCTCATACAAGAAGCCGACGCCGCGCAAAAGAGGCTGAGGCGCGCTTCGAGCAGAGAAAACTGAAGCGCAAGCAGAAGCATCGCGGACATTAATCGACAACATCGACCCCCATATCGCAGCAGGAGCAACCTCAATTGAAACCGCGCCCGCTCGGTTGAGCAACGTATCAGACACCAGATTTATGGGGGTGTTTTTTATCCGTCTTGCGATTTACGCCCTCATAACAAGGGAATTCTCAGACTGCAACGTCACAAGGTGCCGGGCACTCTTTCAGGTAGTTATCGACCGAGCATTTACCGATGCAGCTTTTGTAAACATAGCTATGTGCGACCGGCTCAAGCTGAGCGAACAGCGAAGCGGCCTCTCGGCATGACCGCAAAGTCGCGCACCTGCATCCCGCATGCGCGAAGAGATGTTCGTGATGCGCGGCGCGGTTACGGATCTCGTTGATCCCCGCTATCTGATTATTGACATCGTTTCGATCGGTCCCCTTCGGCCACGCCTTATGGATGATCGGAATCCACAAATCGCGTTCGTGGTTGCGGTCCGTCACGTGAGCCCAGAAGCCCAGCGTGAGGTTCGAGACAATATCGTCCGCGGTCGCATTCTCGCGAAGGCCGTTTCTCAGATGATCTATCGAGTTCCTGTTCAGGCGGTTGGCATCGTTGACCCGTCCGCGCTTGTTCGTCCTGAGAATCGGGCGCCTTACGGGAGACTCTCCGTCGAATAACCAGTGGTCGAACCCATTCCAGGTGGAGGATATTGCCCTATCGTACGCATTCCTGAGAGCGACCTCAAAGAACGAAACGTCCTTCAAGACGGCCTGCGCAAGGCCGATGTTCCAGAGGTAAAGATCAAGCGCGACGGTGTCATCGCCGCACGCCGCTTCGAGGTATTTGCTATATCGCGGTTCAGAAAGCCAAGATATGACGTGCGCTCGGTCCATCTTCAGAGCGTTCGGCATAGAGAACCTTTCCTCAGAAAACAATTGAGCCCCGGCGACTTGAATCAGCGGTCGTACCGGGGCTAACTGATTAAAATATAACACATGGATTCTGTTTGCAAAGCCTTAACTCGCGCTTGAACCATCCCCGCGCATCCGCATCAACCCTGTTGACTGCGCCCCGGAACAAGCGCAACGGCACCCAAAAGAGTCCGTCTTTTGCAGAGAGCCAAGGCCTGCCGCAGCGCAGGCATCCATCTAGCTTCAGTACCTCGAGCTCTAGAACTCTTTATACAACTCATAAAAAACGCCTCCTCGGTTTGATTATCCAGAGGAGGCGATGATCGTCAGTTAAGACACCTATTTTTTCGATTTTGCAGAAGCTGGTTTCTTAAACCTTACTCCCACTCGATGGCTTTGGTTCTGCCGTCCCGTCATTCCAGTTGCATCCAGTTTTCGGCATCGACACGGAACGCGTGCCGCCGAATGACGCGATGTCGCGTTTCGTCGGCTTCGGGGACAAAAGTTGGGACAACCTCAAAAACTTTTTTCAAACTCAGGGCTTTGAGTTTTTGTTTTTGTCCCAAAGTGCGCGGCGGGTCGCCTTTGGAGGCTCGATGGCGCCGAAAACGCCCGTTTTGAAACTCAACCGCCCTTTTGCCTGCAAGCCGCCAGCTGCAATCGCAAGTGAATTAACGCGAGTGGCTTGCGCGCCATTTGCAAAACCCCAGGTCGCAGGTCTTCGCCATTCGTGAACAAAGTGAGTAGTCTCAGGTGGCTTGCTTATGAGTTGGCGAACGGGCCTTCAGGATTCAGGGCAAACATGCTGGTAGAATAGGATTCTCAAATCAATGACAGGAGACCGAGCATGGCCGAACCCCACGATAGGAAGCCGATCCTCACGATCGAGCAGCAGATAGAGCACCTCAAGCAGAAGGGCGTAGCCTTCGAGCTGTGTTCCGAGGAAGAGGCCGCGGACTACCTGCGCGACAAGTGCAACTTCTTCAAGCTCGCATCCTACCGCAAACTCTTCTCGAAATACGAGGGAGGCCCGCGCGACGGCCGCTACGTAGACCTCGACTTCGGCCAGCTGCGCCTGCTCGCGGCGCTCGACCAGGAGCTGCGCCACGCCCTGCTCGGCATGACGCTCGACATCGAGCATTTCCAGAAGGTGACACTGCTTCGCGAGATGGAGGACCGTGGAGAGGACGGCTACGCCATCGTGGCCGACTACATGGCATCGCTTACCACTGCAAACAGGGAGTACCGCCTGCGCGAGCTCAAGATGAGCGGCCGCAGCCCCTACAGCTCGAGCCTCTACGCGAAGTACTCCGGCGACATGCCTGCCTGGGCCTTCCTTGAGCTCACCTCGTTCGGCACCCTCATCGACTTCGTGCGCTTCTGCGCCAGGCGATGGGGCGACAGGCGCCTCGAGGCCTCCCACTACGACCTCAAGCGCGTGAAGTCCGTCCGCAACTGCGCCGCGCACGGCTCGTGCCTGATCAACTGCTTCGCCGAGAGGGGCGCCGCCCGGGGTTCGGCGTCCAGCGGCGTCTCCCGAAGGGTCGCCGCCGTGGGAATTCCCAAGGCGACCAGGAGGAAGTGGATGGGGAATACGGCCATGCAGGAGGTCGCGACCGTGCTCGTGGCGCACTCCGGCTTGGTACCCGAGGGCTCCTCGCGCTCGCGCGCCGCATCCGAGCTCGCCGAGATGTTCGCCAGGGCCGACGGCGAAACCGAGGCGCTGCCCGACAAGGGGCCCGACGCCGCAGCTCGCTCCGCGCTCGAGTTCCTTCGCAGGTTGACAGAATCGCTCGGGTTGGTAGAATAGCCTGCAGATAGCAAAACCTTCACGGTTTTAGGGGCGGACTTGCGCAAGCGACTCTGCCCTATTTTTATATTCACTCGCTATAGGAGACGGGTGATACCTGGGTCAATGACAGAACTGAGAAGCCCGGAATAATGGAGCCAGTTAGAAACCCTCGGGTTTGCGGGGCGGGATCGTGAGAGCGATTCTGCCCTATTTTTTTCTCTGTCTGCCCCAAACCAAGTAGTTCGAAGATAGCCTGCAGGTGTCCTCATGGGCGCCTTTTATTTTCAGGGAATCGGCCGCTTCATGAACGAGCGACCGGCTTGACCTAGATCGAACCGCCTTCATCTCCTACGTCTAGGCGCCGGCAATCAACATCGTAGATCCGCGCATGCTACAATGCGGGCACCAGAGATGAAAACACAGTCCCCGTCGGGTAGTCGTGGGCGTGCGGGAGTCCGCATCAGTAACCTGCCTCCTTGGTTGTCCCTTCTCTGCATGGTCATCTACATAAAGGAGGAACCAGCCATGCAGATCAGCGTGTCGTCCACCCTGACCGTATATCACGACGGCCAATTTTGGGTCGGGCTGGCGGAGCATGTCGAGGACGGCAGATACGGCGCCGCCCGCATCGTCTTCGGCGCAGAACCGTCCAATGAGGAGATCCTGCGATTCGTTGTCAACAAATGGGCGAAGCTCTCGTTCTTCGGTCACGATTCGACCGAGGCGAGCAAGCCCGCGAAGAACCCCAAGCGACGCGCTCGCAAGGCAGCGAAAGCCCTCAAGCAGCCGGCGATGAGCACCAAGGCGCAGCAGGCGCTCGCGAATCAGCGGGAGACGATGAAACGGGAGTCGGCTCAAGCAAGAAGCCAGCGTCGCGCGGATGAGGCGGAGGCGCGCTTCGAGCAGCGAAAACTGAAGCGCAAACAGAAGCATCGCGGTCATTGATACCACCATCAACCCATATATAGCAGCAGGCGTAGCTTCGATTGAAACTACGCCTGCCACCTGGTGCTATAACGTTATACAGAACGTATGTTCTATACCCACTCGATGACTAACCCAGTCCGAGCACTACCGATGCGTGTCGCGTCATACCGCCTAAGAGCTGATTCGTTCAGAAAAGGTTCAGGGGGATCGTCGAGTTTATTGCACCCTCGCGTTTTACAAAAGAGAGTACAAGGCCCTTTAGCTCGAATTATTGCATTTAGAACCCCGCCGCTCATCCATCCTAGCTTGCCCAAACAGCCCTCCCGCGATGTCCATGTTCCAACGGATGGGTACCATTTATCCGGGTGCACCTGGGGCAACGGGCCGGCAGGCCCGCGCAAGGTCGCTCGCAGAACACGCAACATCAAACACGACAGAAGAGGCGAACGACAGATGCCGGACCCCGGACGACAGCACCGCGAAAGACGAGCATTCCGACCACAACCGAACAACTCCAGCTACTAGGCAGGCGCCCGCATGGGCGCCTTTTACTTTTCAGGGACTTAGCTGCGAGCTAAGGCGTACGGCTCATGGCCGTTTCGTGGAGGCCCGACCAGCTCGACCCACCTCGACCCGTCTCCGCTTCCGTCCTGCGCGCCGATCGCCATCAGGCGGTTCAATCGTCGCGCAGACGAAAAGGGACACTGTGCCGCGCGGCGTGCCCGCACGGTGCCGCACGGGAAGATTGGAGGAACCATGGCACGCACAGCCGAATGCGCCGCGCCCGAGGACAACCAGGGCCGCGACGAGTGGATGACGGTGATCGAGATGCAGGAGTACATGAGGGCGAGCCGAAACAAGGCATACGACCTCATCTGGTCGGGAGAGATCGACTCGTACAGGCTCGGCAGGAAGCTCCTGGTGTCGAGGGCGTCAGTGGACGCCTACATCGAGTCGAGGAGCGGCAGGAAATCACGGCGGCGACAGCCCCAGGAGCCGCCCGCGGCCGGGCACGCGAGGGAGCCTCGAGACAAAAGGAGCTCGAGGGCGACCATGACCAAGAGCATTAGCAGGAGCCAGGTGAGGCTCATAGCATCGACCAGCTCGATATTCGGCGCCAACGAGGCGTGCGCGATGCTGCGCATCAGCCGCGACGCCATGTACCGGCTCGCCAAGGACCCCGACGACCCGCTCTCCTCTTGCATTCACCGCCAGCGCATGCTATAAGGTTATTGGTGGCTTATTGAGCTACCTCCAAGTGCCGGGGGAGTCCCCCGGCTATTTTTTTATCCATTCCATTAGGAGACCCCATTGGCCAAGGAGCTCAGCATCTTCGTCGACGAGAGCGGCGACCGCGGCGGCAAGGCTCGCTACTATCTGCTCACGCTCGTCTTTCACGACCAGGCGGACAGCATTGCCGAGGCGGTCACGGGCTACGAGGCCAAGCTTGCCAGGGCAGATCTCCCTAACATCTCGTTCCACTCCGAGCCTCTCATGAACGGGCACAAGGATTATGAGTTTCTTGGCATCGAGCAGCGTAAGGCCATGCTCGCCTACTTCTCCTCGTTCGTCCGCAAGCTTCCCATCTCCTATATCACGTTCGTCTACCGCCGCAGCCAGTTCGAAGACCCGACAAGGCTAATGGAGCGCATGGGGCGCGATATCTCCTCCGCCATGGTTGACCACCTGGACTTCTTCCAATCCTTCGACGATGTGAAGGTCTATTACGACAACGGCCAGGACATCGTCAAGCAGGCGCTCGACCGCTCCGTGGGCAAGGTCCTTTCAAAGGGGGTCGTCCGTCGACGCAAGACCTCGATGACCGATTACCGCCTCGAGCAAGTGGCGGATTATCTCTGCACCATCGAGCTCGCTTTGGTCAAGTACGAGGCCAAGGAGGATGGCGAGACGTACAACAAATTCTTCGGCGGTATCGGCTCTTTCAAGAGAAACTGGCTCAAGCAAGCCCGCAGCAAGCGGATATAGCCGGTCTCGCAGTTTCACAAGGAACGGTCACCTCTCTTCCGGTAAGAAACCCCGGGCGACGTGCTTCGAGCAGCGGAAGCTGAATCGCAAGCAGAAGCATCGCGGGCATTGATCAGGGGCATCATCCCTTATACGGCAGCGGGCGCGGCCTCTATTGAAACCGTGCCCGCTATCTGGGACTATAATATTGTACCGAACACTTGTTCGATTATTCCCACTCTTTCACGCTCGTTTGTTGCGGCGCCATTCCAATTGGGTCTAGTTTGGTTGTCGGCTTTGTCCACCTTGCCGCCGAATCCCTCCGCTTGTCCTCGCGTAGGCGTTCGGGACAAACCCTGGGACAAATTCGCAAACTATTTCGAAACCGCAAGCCCGCAGTTTCATTTTTGTCCCGGGGACAAAAACGGGTTGGTTTTGAGGCCCTGAAACGTCCGATATGAACGCCAAAACAGCCGACTATCCTCTTCGACACCCGTTTGGCAAAGTGAATCGTAGCCAGTGGCTTTAACATCTTGCATTTCCGCAGGTCATGAGGGATGCACAAGAGTGATGACTGAAAGAGTCGTCGCGGGTGGCTTGTTCTCGCCCTTATGAGCCGGCTCTAAGCGCCTTAGTACGTTCAACACCGATGTGCACGCACGACGTAAATCGTGGTGCAGCAGCGGCGTAAATCGTGGTGCCGCTGCTGCGT
>CAKUEV010000098.1 GCA_934646845.1 uncultured Slackia sp. | reverse complement strand
GTTTCTCATTTCTCCCCAAAACGGGAAACCGGAGCTCGGCGCATAGGCCGCGAAGCGGCCGGTAGCCGAGCGGGCATTTCAGGGCGTTCGCCCAGGGCCTCCCGAACGCGAACAGAAAGGCATGCGAATCGTCAGACAACACTCGATTCGCGCAGCGGTGGCCTACAAAGCGCCGAATACCGCGCGAACGTCGTCGACGATATCGTGCTCAGCAACCACGACGGCCTTATCGCCCGGGTAAAGCACCATGTCGTCGGTCGCCACCTCGGCCTCGCCGTATTCGCGGCGATCAACAGCAATGAGCAGGCTGCCTTCGGGCAGATCGATAACATCGACGGGCACGCCGTCGTTCATTTTGAAGTGGCGAAGCTTCTGCGGGATCGCGATTTCGAGCAGCGCGATATCGCCGCGCGAAAGGGCCGACACGACGCCCACGCCGCCCATCAGGGCTTCTTCTTCAATCATGTTCGCGATAAGCATGGTCGACGACACGCTCTCGATGCCGACCTCGCGAAAGATTCGACGATTCTTGGGGTTGTTCACGCGGGCGATGCAGCGATTCACGTTGAATACGCGCGTCGCGATTTCGCACGCCACCAGATTGTCGTCGTCGCGGCCCGTTACGGCAACGAAGACGTCGGCCTTACGAATGCCCGCGTCTTCCTGGAAGTCGGAGTCGCAGCCATCGCCGTTAATGATGAGGTATTCGCCCTGAAGCTCGACGGAGAGATGGTCGGCCGTATCGCGGTCGCTTTCGAGCACGGCGACTTCATGGCCCTTGCCCAACAAAACGCTCGCCAGGTATTCGCCGACTTTGCCGCCGCCCATAATAACGATATACACCGCAGCCTACCTTTGCATCATGTAAACCGAGAACGAATTCAGCAGGTCATGGCGAATGCATGCCAGCACGCTGTCGCCATGGTAGAGCACGCTGTCGCGCGTGGGAATGGAGCTCATGGAGCCGTCGCGGCGCTCGAACGCGATAATGCGAATGCCGTGGTTGCGTTCGAGGTCGCCCACCTTCACGCGGCCGCGGGGCGTCATAGATAAATCGATGGAGAAGCGCAGCACCTCGAAGTCGCCGAACGTATCGAGATGGCTTCCGTGGCCCGACATGATTTTCGAGAAGATTTCCTCAGCAACGAGCGAGGTTCCGCACACATAGTCGAGGCCCAACTGCATATAGGCTCGCTCGCGCGCGGGGTTGTAAAGTCGCGCGATAACGTGAGGCACGTGGAAAATACGGCGAGCGACCTCGATCACCATAAGGTTCGAGTTGTCCGACTGCGTAACGGCGGCCACAACGTCGGCTTCCTCCACGCCCGCGCGCACAAGAACGTCCTCGTCGAAGCCTACGCCCTGCAGGGTGTTGCCATTGAAATTGCGATCGAGATTCGAGAACGCCGCGGCATTGCGGTCGACGACGCACACATTGCCGTCACCCTGGGAAAGCAGCGTTGCGAGCTGGGAACCAACACGCCCACAGCCAACGATGATGATATTCGCCATACTCCTGCCTTTCGGCCTACGCCGAGGTCAACGGCGCGTTAGAGGAATTTGTAGTAAACAGGCTTGACGCCCCAGTCGCCGATTTGGCTTGCACCGAGGGCTTTCCAGCAGCCCGGCGCCAAATCGAGGGCTCGGCCATATTTCTCGAAGCCGCCCGTATCGGTCACCGTTGCGACGATGATGGTTTCGCCGTAGCGAATGGCAACCGCATGTCCAAGCAGATTCGACTGCGATTGCGGAACGGCCACGGTGAGCTCGTTTTCGGAAAGCAGGCGGCCCGACGCGGTGGCATCGGTGCAGAAGTTGCCCGAACCATCGTCGTTGTCGGAACGGCTGTACGCCGAAGCCATGCCGTATGACCAGCCGTCAGACTCATCGGGGAGAATGCGCGGTGCAGTGGGCAGCGGGTTGGTGGTTCCCAAGGCCAACGCGGCCTCGGCGGTAGACGAATTCAAGGTGTCATATGCAGCAAGCGCGATAACCGGATCGGGGTCTTTCACCATAATGGTGCGCGACGCGGTTTTCGTAAGCGAATTCGAATCGCTAATACGCTCCTGCGCGTTGGAATCGCCTTCGGAAGAAGCGAATGCTTCATCGTCGGAAACGGTATTGCGCGCCTCGCCGATGCCAAGCGTGGAGTTGTCCACGTCGTGGGATGCAACGGCGGGCTCAAGGGTGATGACCGTGAACCCCGCAGCAACAAGGGCGACAACCGCCACGGCGATGAACGCCGCTGCGAATGCGTGCCTATTGCCGCGTTTTTCAGCGATACGAGCCACTCGGCCTCCAATGTTCAAGATGCGCGCCGCCCAAACCTCATGCGGCGAATCGCGGCCGAAAGCACGTATGTGCTGGCCTGCGAAACACATCTGCCAATACAAGAAAACTGGATTATTATATCGCGAAACCGAGACGGCTCAAAATTCGCGCCGCAAACGGCGCTCGCAGCTTCACACCTGCGGCACAAAAAGAGCAATAACCAGATATGCCACCGTGGCCATCGGGGGAAATGCGGCAAGCAGAATGACCGCGATAATGCGAACCACCGTAGCGTCGACGCCGAAGTAATACGCGATGCCGCCGCATACGCCGAAGATGCGCTTGTCGGCGCGCGAACGGCGAAACGCCTCATGGTTGCCAGGCTGCGCAAAGCCCGACAGCTTTCCAGACTTAGTCGCCCACAGCAAATACCCGCCGGCAGCAAGCAATCCGCAGGGCCACACAATGCTCCACAAATGACGAACGAAGTTGATCAAACTCGAAATCGCGGCGGCCGGAACAAGCACATTCACAAGGTTCCATGCGCCAATAAGAATGAGCACCACGCCAATAACGACGGCGACCTGCGGGGCATTGCCGCGTTTTCCCGAAGAATTTTGAGCCATGACGAAACGCCTCCTAGAACATGCCGCGCGGCGTATAGGGCGACGGCGATATCTCGATTACCTCAAGCGGAGCCGGAGGCGCAAAACCAAACGTCGCTGCAGCCAAAAGCACAGCGACGCACGCAGCGGCCGCGAAATAGAACAGGTCATCCTTTATGGCTTTCCCAATGAGCACGAGGCCAACGACGACAAGAAGCCCAGGCCACAGTTCCGAAACACCATACAGAAGCGTCTCGAAATCGACCACCCCGACCGAAACGGCCAAAAGCGTCAGCCCGCAGAACATGAGCATGAGGCCCAGCGAGAAACGGCGCAGGCGCGCCATGCTGCGAGAGGGCGTGATCATGAGAGCTGCGCCCGTAAGGCAAACGGCGATGGGCAAAAACTGCCACCACTCGACCTTCGGCGCAATAATCGTGAGGAAAAATGCCGTGATCACCGCAAGCGCCGCGGTGCCAATCCACATGCCCGCGCGCGACCAGCCATGAGGGCCAATGCCGCAAGGGGAATCGTCTTCAGAAGAGCATGGGCGTGGCGAGCCATCGGCCGCATACGCGTCACACGGCAGGGTCTCGGGGGAAATCGCCACATGCTTGGGCAACACGAGCCACAGCGTGGCATATACCAGGGTAAAGAGCCCGAACGTAGCAAGAACGAGCAGCACGGCGAGAATGCGAACGGCAGCGGGATCCATATCGAGCCCCTCGGCGATACCGGAGCACACGCCGGCAATGGCCGTATCGTCGGAGCGATAAATTTTCCTCGTTGCCGCCAACGTGTCCTTCCTTCTCGCCACGCGCGGCACGTGGCCGCGCTCTTAAGCCTGCTCTACCTTCGTCACCAAAAGCTCCGAAATGCGACGGCGGCGCACCTTGCGAACCTTGAACGTGAAGCCGTCTTTCGCGAATTCATCGCCAAGCTGGGGAACGCAATCGAATTCGTCCATAAGCCAGCCGGCCACGGTTTCGTAATCGTCGCTCACCTTCACGGGGAAGCCCGCCTCGGCCGCGTCGTCTGTGGGGCACGAGCCTTTCACGCACCACGAGCCCTCGCCAAGTGCTTTGATGTCGGCATCTTCGAAGTCGGTTTCGTCGACGATTTCGCCAACGATTTCCTCAACGATGTCTTCGATGGTAATTAAACCAGCGGTGCCACCGTATTCGTCAACGACTATCACCATCTGTTGACGATTCGTTTGCATCTCGTTGAGCAGCGGCAGCAAGCTCTTGCTTTCGGGCACGAAACCCACCTCGGCCACGTAATCAGCCGCAAGGTCGTCTTCTTTATCTTCGAGCAAAGGATCGATGAGGTCTTTGTAGCGAACGATGCCGATGATGTCGTCGTCATCGTCGCGGAACACGGGCAGGCGCGAGTAGCCCGTGCCGCGCATGCGGTCGATGGCCTGGCGCACCGTTTCATCGGAGCCCACCATGATCATGTCGACGCGCGGGGTCATGACCTCTTCCGCCGTGGCATCGCCGAGGTCCATGACCTCGTGGATCATGCGCTTCTCTTCGTCGTCGAGCTCTTCGTTGTCGGCGACCATCGTGCGAATCTCGTCTTCCGAGACCTCTTGGCGACGCTTGTCGCCGAAAAACATCGAAAGGAAGCCTTTCGAGGAAGGCTTTTCTTCAAAAGAAGGGGTCGAACTCGTAGGGCCTGCGTCCATAAAGGCACGTCACCGCTTTCTTAAATCACCGCAGCCATGCGGGTGTGCTTACAGCACGAACAACAATATCGAGAAAAACTGCAGGACGCTGCCAGCGAGCACCCACAGATGGAACACCATATGCATGAAGGGAATTTTCTTCAGTACGTAAAACACGCAGCCGATGCTGTAGCAAACGCCGCCGGCGACGAGCAGCCAAAGGCCGGTTGGCGCGAGGTTTTCGACGAGCGCCGGCAAGAATCCCACTACGCACCAGCCCATGATCAGGTAAATCACGACCGACACCCAGCGGGGACGGAATGTCCAGAACGCTTCGGCGGCCATGCCGATAATCGCGAGCGCCCACACGAACGCGCACAGGTACACGCCGCCCGATTCGGAAAGCGTAACCAGGCAATAAGGGGTGTAGCTACCCGCAATGAACAGGTAAATCGCAGCGTGATCGATGACTTTGAACACGCGCTTCGCGCCATCGATGGCAAGAGCGTGGTAAAGCGTCGAGGCCAGGTATTCCATGAGCATAGAGATGGAATAGATGAGCGCTGCGGCCAAAAGCACGCCTGCGCCATCGCCAACGGCGCGCACAATGCTAATGGGAATCGCCGCGATGGCCAAAGCCGCGCCTACGCCGTGCGTAATCGAATTGCCGATTTCTTCGCCCACGGAATACTCGCGCACCTTCTTGTGGCGGCGCATCGTATCGCGGGCGGTGGATGTCGATGAAGTAGTCATGGGCGCAATTCTAGCATGCCAATCGCAACGTGCGGCTCCCTTGCCATATTTGAGCACAAACAAACGGCGACGGGACGGAGCGCCAATGGTCGCACCCGGAACAGGGCCGCCCGCACAGTGACTTTTTACGACGCCTGGACGAATTTGCCCGAAAAAACGGCTATGATTCCAATGCGGGCGGTGCCACCGAGGGAGGGGTTGTGGCGCCGCCTTTTTGCGTATGGCGCCAATTGCATCGCGTTAGAACAGCCCCATTTGTTGCGGCTCATACTCGTATTCGCATAAAAGCTCGCCAACCGTGATCTCGACCTCGTACGATTCCCATTCCTTCACGGGCGCGGCAAACACGTTTCCGCCTTGCTCAAGCATCAAAATGCCGCCCACCATGCCCACGCAGCGGCCCGCCACCATATCGCTTGGCGAGTCGTCGGGCAGCTGCACGATATCGGGCGCCGCTTCCACGTCGCCGAAGTAGTATTTCGTGAGGTCGAGCACGCCGCCTTCAGGCTCAACGCCATGGGCGCGAGCCGCTTCGTACACCGTTTCGATTGCGGCATCGGCCTTGAACGGGTCGCTGAGCAGGCGAACCTTCGTACCCAAACGCATGGTTTCGTAAATGCCCTCCTGCGCGCACAAGTGGGCCTCGAGCGCGCGGGCCTCGTCGGCATTCGCGAAACGCTTCAAAATGCCCGCGACGCGCGCACCCTGCTCGAGCAGGCGCTCAATGCCGCGCGTCTCCGACGAAATGCCCACCTTCAAATGCTGCGGCGAGAAGTACGCCATGTACACGAAGTGCGGCGTGAGATTGTAGGCGCGCTGCTGAGCCGAAATGCTGTCGGCGTTGTAGAAAGCGGGATTGAAGCCCGTCTCTTCGCGGCAAGCCGGGCACATGTCGTCTTTGTACTGGGAAAACGGCATGAGCTCCACGCTGTTTTCGCACGCCTTCGATTGGTAGGTTTTCAAATCGAACGGCCCAATGCAGAAGCGCTTTTGCGTATGGCGGAACGTAAAGGTGCGGCCCAGAACGGGCAGTCGCATCTGCTTTTTCCCATACACATCATTGACCAGCAGATATGGGCCATCGGCGGCATAGCCGAGCCCAGAAAACACAAGCGTTGCATTCGGCATGAAACGAGGCATGCGGGCGAATCCTTTCACAAATGGCAGCGCCGACGCGCCGCGAAACTTTCGGCGTTCGATAATAGCGCAAACGCCATGCAGGCGAGACTTCGTATTCGCGGCGAAACCGAAGAGGCACATGCCCGCTCGCCCGCGAAAGCGAAAGCCCCACCATCCAGAAAGAGGCCCAAAGGCTACGCTTTATGGCGCACAAGGAAGAATAGCGACACCATGCGCGACGAGAGGGCGCGCGGGACGTGGGGCTTTACGCGCCCTTCGCCATAATGAGATTGGCCAACACGTCGATAATCGAATCGGCCGCGCCAAGCGCCGGAATATAGGTGAAATTCGGCGCCTCGGTGCCCGCTTCGCGCGCCGCCGAGACGAATTCCTC
>CAKUEV010000097.1 GCA_934646845.1 uncultured Slackia sp. | reverse complement strand
ATATATTACCAGCCTCAGCGATTAATGCAAGACCGAATTTCCGAGAATACCTGCCAATCACCAGTTCTTCACAATCGAGGCCAGATCGGCAGTTGCCTCTCGGCCATAATAAGAACTTCGCCATCCAAATGGAAAGCGATCAGTCACCTTTCGGCCGTAGTAAAAAAGGCCGGCACCCAAACGCGGAACAATCGCTCGCCACTCGCTCGCAATAAGAGCTTCGGCACCTAAACGCGGGGCAATCATTCGCCACTCTCGCACAATTAGAACCTCAGCGCCCAAACGTAGAACGGCCCCGATCCCTCGGGGCCGTTCCGTTTAATGCCGCTCGCCCTTCGCTAGCTGCGACGACGCCAGCACACAGCCGCGCCGCACACCACCAGCGCAAGCCCAGCCGCAACCGCGGCCGCGCCAAACATCAACCCGGCATCGTCAGCCGTCTTCGAGAACAGCTTGACAACCGGATTCTTCGGCGTCGTTGTTCCACCGCCCGGCGTAGGCGCAGGAGCCGGCGGCTCAGTGTAAGAATTCTTGAACGTCGGAGCCACGCCACCGTCGTAAGCCACCGTCGCGACCAAATTCCCCTGGCCATCGTCAACCACGTTCACGACAACTTTGTACGTCGCGGTATCGTAGGTCACGTTCGCCTGCTTGTCGTTCACCTCGGAAATCGTATACACGTAGGTGCCAGGTTCCGCAAACGTCAGCGCGGGGAACGCGATCGATCCCGCAGCGTCGTTCTTCGCCTGGTAAACCGTGCCATCTTCCGCAGTCAACGCGAAGGTGAACTGGCCATCGGCCAAGGCCTTGCCGCTCAGCACCTTCGTCGCGCCGAGCACCACGCTCGTCGTGCCGTGCGCGTACGTATTCACGAATGCAGCATTGACGTCATCCGTGGCGAGCGCATGCTCAACCACCAAACCGCCTTCACCGTTGTCGATCACGCGCGTATGAATCGCGATCGATTTGCCGTCGAACGTCACACCGTTATGCGTCGTGCCAGCGCCCACCTCACGCAGAACGTAATCGTGTTCGCCGGCCGTCGTGTACGTAATCGCGCTCATGGTCACGTTACCGGCAGCATCGTTCGTACCCTGCGCCACAACCTGGCCGTCTTCAACAAGTTCGAAGAGGAACTCGTTCTCGACAAGCGCGCGTCCCACGAGCGACTTCGAGACCGTAATTTGGCCAGTCACGCTCGAATCAACCGGAGTAACGCCGTACGCGTTGGTGAACTCGAACATCGGCTTGGTCTGGTCGCCGACGCGTTCAACCGTCAGCTCGCCCTTGCCGTTGTCGGTCACCTTGAAGCTCACCGTTTTCACGCTGGTATCGTTGGTGACGCCAGGCGCGCTGCCGGTTTCGGCAATCGTATAGGTGAACACGTGGGAACGCACCGTAGCAGTTTGCGCCGTGGAGGCATCGCCCTGAGCACCCGCCGCCGCATTATCGGTTGCCGCATTGGCAGCCGCTACAGCATTGTCGGAAGCCACAGGAGCCGTCGGCTGATCGCTCGCATTGCCACTCGGATCCGCAGCGCCTGCATTGGCCGCAGCGTCAGCCGCCGCAGGCTCAGCACCGCTCGCTGCAGCAAGCCCAACCGCGCCATCGCTCACAGGAACCGCACCCTGGCCAGCGCCGTCGGCATTCGCCGCAGCATCGGCGGCATCGTCAGTGGACCCATTGCCCGTCGCCGATTGCGCAGGTATTGCGGAATCACCCGCAATTTCAACGCCTGCAGCCGCATTCGCAGCCGCAGCATCATTCACGGCAGGAGCTGCAGCCTGGGCGATCGCGCCACCAGCATCGACAGTCGTTCCTTGCTGCGTGGTGCCCAGTGCCTTGTTCAGCGAATCGAGCGTAAACACGATGTTGCCGAAATCGATGCTTCCATCAGCAGCGTTCGTCGTGGTCGCGTGCTCGGGCATGGGAGCGCCCTCTTCATTCGCCGTAATGGTAAACGTGAATTTGTCCGTGATGTCGCCCGGGGTCAAGCCGTCGGCGTGGCTCAAACGCTTCTCGCCCGTCACGCTCACCGGCACATTGCTCGTTCCGTACGTATTCTCGAAGGCCAAACCCTTCTCGCCAGTCTCGGTGCTCACGGCAAGCGTACCGGAGCCATTGTCAACAGCTTCGATGGCAAACGGGATCTGCTGAATCCTCGCAGTAACGCCGCGTTCAGGGAGCCCATCGGTCTTCTCGTACGCAATGCACGGAATAGTCCAGACCGCGTCGCCGTTGTCGCGTACCACCTTCGTGGCAAAGCCCTTCGCGACCAATTCATTCAGCATCGCCGTATCGAAGCTCAGCGTGGGGAACGCAACCGTGCCGTCGGCCGCATTCGTCGCCGTAAGCACGTCACTGCCCGCCGCTTCATCGTTGGCATACCGCACGTCAAAGGCGAACTCGCCCTCAACCAGCGCGCGGCCACTCAAGGTTTTCGTTGCATTCACGTCAACGCTTCCCGAAGCGGTATAGCTGTTTGTGAACGAAACCTTCGCCGCAGCAGCCGCTGGGCTATCGCCCGTCTTGTAGGTATACGTCGCAGCGTCGGGACCGCCGGAAACCGTCGTGGTTGCCGTAAGCGTCGCCGTAGCGGGATCATTGCTCACGGAAATCGTCACCGTGCGAACAGCCGTATCGAAGGTGTATCCGTTGCTTGCCTCGCCAAGCTCGGAAACGGTATACGTGAACGTTTTGCCCGCATCGAGCTGCGTGAATTCCGCATCGCCGCACACCAGCACGCTCGCCGCATTGCCGTCCAAAGCAGCAGGCATATTGAACACCTTGCCGCTCATGGGCAAGCCAAGCGCCGCAGCCGAAGCCTCATCATGAGGCTTAACCCGAATCTGGAACTGGCCCTGGGTCATGTCGCGGCCGTTCAAGGTCTTCGTCAGCGTCAACCCGCCAGCAGCCGTGTAGTTGAGGCTCGTTTCGTACTTGTTCACGAACGTGCCGTTCTCGGTCGAGGACGTAGCAACCAGGTGACCCTCGCCATCGTCAGTCACCGTCACATAAACCTTCGCGACATTCGTGCTGTACTGGATGCCAGCCTTCGCAGGGTCGGGCTTGGTTTCGCGCACGGTGTAGACGAACGTCCTGCTCGTGACCGCGCTGCCATCAACGGCCATATCGTCTGCCGTGAACCTGATGCTACCGAAGTCGAACGCCACCGCCTCGCCATCTTTGGCACTCGCCGGCTGAACAGTCTTAGTCGCGCCGTCGGAAGGCATGGGAGCACCTTGCGTTTCGGCCACAATCGCGAACGAGAAGCTATCGCTTTCAGTCCAATTGCGACCCTCAAGAATCTTGTTCAAACCGAAGTTCGTTGTCGCAAAGCCCACATCAGCTGGTTTGTAGGTATTCGCGAAAGCCACCGTCGGAGTGCCGCTTTCGACCAGCTTGCCGTCGACAGACGTCGCCACGTCAAGGTTCGTGCCGCCCTTCAGGCTTACGGAAATTTCAACCTTATGGGTCGCGCCATCGTAGGTCACGCCAGCGAGCTTGGCATCGTCATCGGGAACAACCTCGCTCACAGTGAACTCGAACCTCTTGCCCGCGTCGTCCTGCGTAAACGTGATGCCGTCAAGCGGCTTCATAACATCGGCCACACCCGCGGCGCGATCGTTCGGGTTGCTGAACTGGAGCACGCCACTGTCGTCTACGCCAGCGCGCTTGAGCAGCTCCTTCGAGGCGTCATCGGCCCCTTCAATTTTGAAGGTGAATTCGCCCGCATGCATCGTGCGACCATTGAGCGTCTTTTCAACCGCAAGGCCGCCAAAGCTGCCGTAGGTCTTTTCCTCGGAATACACGTTGGTAAAGGTCGCTCCACCATCGTAAGAAACCTTAGCCTGCAAAGTGCCCGAATAATCGTCGGTCACCTTGACCGTTACCGTGCATTCATGGGCGTCGAACGCGATATGGCTCGCCTGCGCAGCTTCAGAATTCAGCGCCTCGCCGCAGTAAGCGTTTTCGACCATCTTGAACGTATACGTGCCCGGCTTAGCAAACGACAGCCCATCGAAACTGAAGCCCTTCGAGGCATCGGCACCCACGCCACGCACCTCGACCTGCTTGGCAAAATCGGCACCGAACGCGTCGGTCGCGGCCTTGTTAGCCGGCACCAAGCTGAACCCGAAGCTTTCAGCTTCGGTCATCGCGCGGCCCTCGAACTTCTTTTTGCCAGAAATCGTGGCCGTAGCAGGCTTGGGGCCGTAGCTGTTTTCGAATGCAAACGCCTTCGCGTCGGTCGAAACAGCTTCCGCGTCGGTCGCGGCACCCTGCTTGGCGTACGCAACGCTCAGCTCGATATGGGCATCATCACCCGTGCCCACACTCTGCACCGTGACAACAGCCCTCCACACCGTGGGGTCATACGTCACGCCGGGCAAACCTTTGCCTTCGGCCAGATCTTTCGCATCGACCCACGCATTGCCGACCTTCACCACTTCAGTAATTTCGTAGGCATACGTCTTGCTCGCCTCGCCACGCAAGTCGCTCAGGTTGAACGTTGCCTGGGGGAACGCGATGCTTCCGCTCGCAGAGATCGTCGACACCACGCCGCGGTAATCAACGTCGGCAGCAGTTTTGCCCGTCACGACCTCAACGCCATCTCCCTTGGGCAACGGTGCCGAAGCGTCAATCGTTTTCGCCATTACGAAGAACATGCCCGACTCAAGCGCGCGCTGGCCCGTTGCGTCGTTCCACGTTTTCGTGCCGCTCGGATTCCAGGTCACGCTCTTGTCGCTGAACGCGTTCGTAAACGCAGCGAGCTCGACGGCCTCGGGCGTTTTGAATTCAACGCCGTTATCGTCCGCAAGCTTCGTCATAACCGATTCGACCGAAAGCGTGCCATCATGCTTATCGGCAACAACAACCTTCACCTCGTACAAGGCTTGCGACATGGAAACGCCCGGGTTAACGGTGCTCATTTCTTCCGATTCGTAAATCTGGTAGATATACGTGCCGGGCTGCGCGTACACGATGTCGCCGAAATGGAAACCAACCTGCGTGCCCGCCGGCGTGCCTTCGGGCTGCGTCACTTCAAGACGCGCCTCGCCATCGCTTGCGCCCTCGGGCATCGGAGCGACCACGGACGTATTGGCGCCTTTCAGCAGGAAC
Source organism: uncultured Slackia sp. (assembly GCA_934646845.1). Lineage (GTDB taxonomy): Bacteria > Actinomycetota > Coriobacteriia > Coriobacteriales > Eggerthellaceae > Slackia. Next base: position 1,726 of record CAKUEV010000097.1, on the reverse strand, counting down.
GTGAATTTATCGCTGCACAGCCAAGCGCGACCGTCGAGGACCTTCGCGCCCGCAAGCGCAGTTGCGCCTTCCAGCGTGCCCTGCGCGGCATACGTGTTCACGAACTCTGCCTTCGTAATTTCGCCCGCTACAATTTTACCCGTCGCGGCAATTGACTTGCCTTCGGCATCAACCGGAGACACCTGCGAGAAACCAGGGTTCTCATGCGTCAGCGAGCCATCAGCGGCAGGCACATTCAGCAGCTCTTCAACCGAATAGTCGGCATTCGGAGCAATGCCGTACACATACAGCGTTTCGTCGGCCTTGATCGAATGCGTGGCTTTCCCATTCGCGTCGAACGCTAGCTCGAACGGGTCGCCGCACACCTCTCCCGCGGCGTTCTTCACTTCGGCATGCAGCGTTTTACCCGCCGCAGCCTCTACCGTGAGCTCGAAATCAAACGACTTGTCGGCATAAGCGGCCGCATCGAAACCCTCGGGCATATCGAGCGTCTTCGAAACCGCCAGCGTTCCCGGAATTTCAACCGACAGCTTGCCGTTGTTGCCCAAATGAGGAATAACCGTCGTCGCGGCCGAGGTCGACGTCTCGCTGTTCCACTTCGGGTTCAGCACGTCAGTCGCCGTGCCGGTGATATTTTCCGCCTTCGACTTCGCGAGTTCATCGATATACGTCAAACGTGCCGTGCCGGCCTTGAAATAGGCATTGCCGCTGGCGTCGTACGCAATGGCGCCCGAGAACTGCTCGACCGTGCCAGATGGGAAGCTGATGACCTCGGTTTTCTCGACGGCCTTACCACCTTCGCCCATCGCAAAGAAAGCGTGCTTGTAGTAGAACGTCTCGCCAGCAACACTCGATGCCTTCTTCGCAGGCTGCGTGCACGCTTCGTCAGCATAAATCGGGGTATCGCTCGTGAAGTAGTAATATGCATTGCCCTTCGAAGGATTGAAGTGCGAAACGGTATCGCCCAACGCAGCACCCGAGGTGAACGCGTTCGCGTAGAAATTCACCTTGCCGTCTTTGGTATTGTCCGCGATGTATTTCGACATGGCTTCATCGGGGTTCGCGACAAGCGCAAGCGCATCGGGCTTAATGCTCGACGTGAAGAAAACGCGCAGCGGATACGTATCGCTTACCGTCATAGTGCCCGCAGTTTCATTCACATTGAAGTTGCGCAGCGGAATAAGGCCGGCGGGAACCTTCACCTGAACCTTATCGCCCACCGCCACGTTACTCGATTTCGTCACGGCGATCACGATATTGCTCAGGCTTACAGTTTTGCCGTTCAGTTCGGTCGTGCCTGCAAATGTGTAGGTGTCGGCGGTATCGGTCGTGGTTTTCGTCACGTCGCTAAACACATGGTTGTTCACCACGATCGCTTCGAATGCGTCAACCTGCATGTACGAGCCCAGCGAGTCGTCGAACGTGATGTAGCCATCGCTCATCTCAAAGCCCTCGCGAGCGTCGGTGGGATAGCCCGCGCCCTTCACGATTTCCTTAGAGATGTCTTCGAAGATTTTCGAGAGCTCGCTCGCGCTCGAAGCAGACTTGTAGAAGTCGGAATTGGCCGCGCGATCGCCGAAGCTCCACTTCCACCCCCGACCGCTCTCCGCATAGGTAGCTGCGGGGTAATTGCTCGAAGCCGCCTGCATGAACTTGTTTTCGTTGGATGTTCCCGAGGCATTCACATTGTCACTCGGGTTTGCGCGGTCAAAAATGCCGATGGTAT
>CAKUEV010000096.1 GCA_934646845.1 uncultured Slackia sp. | reverse complement strand
GATGTCAATCTTCCCGAAGATATCGTCGATGCCCAGGCGGGCGATATGAAACTTTCGGCGGGCGAGCAGACTCTCAAAGGCGAGCAGACGATTTTTGCCTGTCGAGCAGACGACTATGCCGTGAACGCCGAAGAGACGCGCGGCAAGGTACAAGCGCTCGTGGCGACGGCCCTTATGCAAAAGGCCACGTCGATCGAGGGCGGCCTTGGCTTCTTTATGCGCATGGACGGTTTCGCGAACCTTGTGCAAACCGACATGGACGTAAAGGCGATAGGCGCGTTCCTCGAGAGCATTCGTTCTATTCCTGCCGAAAACATGCAGGTCGCGTCGCTGCCCACGTATTCGGCGCAGTCGAGCGGCAAAACGTATCAGGTTCCCGTTGACGATGCGATTGCGGAAATGATGGAGCGCATTCGAGCCGGCGAGACGCCGCAGGCCGACGCTGCCGACGTGCTCGGGTCTATCGATGCGAGCTCCTATACGGTGTCGGTGTTCAATGGCGGCGACGTTGTAGGCGCCGCGGCCGAAGCGGCCGATATGCTGCGCCAGGTTGGGTTCAACGTGACCGACACGGGCAACACTTCGATGCAGGTGTATGACGAAACGCTCGTCGTATACGGCGATGCCGATAAGGAAAATGCCGCCAATGCCGTGGTGGCCACTCTTGGCATTGGCCGCACGCTGCAAGATACCGTGCATTATTCGTTCGACACGAACGTGTATGTGGTCATCGGCAAAGACTGGCGCACGGTGCTCGCCGCGCGCAACGAAACGGTCGATGAAGACGGCAATATCGTCTCGCTTTCGGAGTCGGGCGCGGCAAATGCTGCAAGCGGCAACTCGAGCACGAGCTCTTCGGACGATGCCGATGCGAACGATGCTTCGGACGCGTCCGCAAGCACTGCGGCATAGCCGGTAGACGAAACGCAGCTCCGCCCCGCCTGTGCGCGGGGCGGATTTTTAGAAGGGGAGCCTATGACGCTCAACGATATATATCAAGCAATCGATCCCGTGGCGCTTTCTTTGGGGCCGCTGCAAATTCGTTGGTATGGACTAGCCTACGTCGCCGGCTTCATTTGCGCCTTCCTTGTTATTGCGAAGCTTTCCCAGCGATGGAAGATTCGCATCAACGACGACGCGTTTTTCACGGTGGTCTTCTGCGTGATTTTCGGCGTGATTCTGGGCGGCCGTTTGGGCTATGTGCTGGTGTATGGCGATGGGTATTATCTGCAGCACCCCGAGAAAATTCTCGCGTTCAACGAGGGCGGCATGAGCTTCCACGGAGGACTCGTGGGCGTAATTATCGGCGGCATCATCGCCGCTAAAATAACGAAGATTCCGTTTCTCACGCTTGCCGACATGGGCGTTGTCGGCGTGCCAATCGGCCTTTTCTTCGGTCGCTGCGCAAACTTCATCAATGGCGAGCTGTGGGGCGCGCCCACCGATTTGCCCTGGGGCGTGGTTTTCGGCGGCGCGGCGGGCATGATGCCGCGTCATCCTTCGCAACTGTATGAGGCGCTGCTTGAGGGCGTAGTGCTGTTTATCGTCCTGTTCGCGCTTTCTCGCAAAACGCCGGCTCGTCCCCGCGGTACGTTCTTCGGCACGTTTTTGCTGCTCTACGGCCTGTTCCGTTTCATGATCGAGTTCATTCGCCAGCCCGATGCCCAAATCGGATACCTTTTGGGAACCGATTGGTTCACCATGGGCCAGGCGCTTTCCATTCCGCTTATGGTCGCGGGCGTTGTATTCCTCGTGTATGCGTGGAAAACGAAGAAGCCGCAAATGGGTCTTCCCGAATCTGAGGGCAGCCAATCGTAAGGCCTTGTTGCCCCGAGCGCATTCCCAACGACGCGACGTCGAAATCGCGGTGTAGAACCAGGTCGGCAACGGTTCGACGCAAACGTCCCCCAAAGGTGCATAATGGAGGTATCCGGGCTGCCTTTTAGGCGGTGCGACTCAGAATCCATTTCGGAAAAAGGGGGAGTCATGGACGTCAAACTTTACAAGTGCGCGCATTGCGGAAACATCGCGATTAAGGTTGTCGATTCCGGTGTGCCTCTGGTGTGCTGCGGCGAACCAATGGAAGAGCTGGTTGCTGGCGCTGTTGATGGCGCGTTTGAGAAGCACGTGCCGGCCGTGACGGTCGAAGGCTCGAGTGTGCATGTGCAGGTGGGCGAGGTTGAGCACCCGATGATGGATGCCCACTACATTCAGCTTATCGTGCTTGTTACCGAAAAGGGGTATCAGGTTGCGCCTTTGACGCCTTCCGACAAGTCTGTTGCGACATTTGCGATTGCCGAAGGTGATGCGCCCGTCAAAGTGTACGAGCATTGCAACCTGCATGGCCTTTGGGTGAAGGAGCTGTAGCGCACCACTCAGCTCGGCCAGAAGAAAAGCTGGCAAAAAGGCGTTTCGTCGCAAGGCCCTCGATGTCTTACGATACAATGGCGCAGACAAGAACATTCGATGTGAGGAGCTTACTATGGCTATCGATAAAGACCAAGTCAGCCGCGTGCTCGACCTTATTCGCCCGGCGCTTCAGGCCGACGGCGGCGACGTTCAGCTGGTCGACGTTGATGAAGACGGCGTTGTTACCGTTCAGCTGCACGGCGCGTGCAACGGTTGTCCCATGAGCCAGATGACGCTCGCCAATGGCGTTGAGCGCATTCTGAAAGAGCACATTCCGGGCATCACCAAGGTCGTGTCTGCCTAACAGCGGGCACGCGCATCGACGCTGCGCTGGGTTCTAGCGACGCGCTTCAGGTTCAAGCTGCGGCTCGCGTATCGAATTTGCGCCGCTGCGCTTTCTTTCGAATCGCATTCGCCTAGAACCTATGCTCGCTGACTTTTGGTGTGAAGCATGGTTTTTCCTTCGGAGGGCCACCGTATGGTGGCCTTCCGTTGTTTTGAGTGGCGCGCGGGTGTATCGCTTTGCGCTATCTGGGAAAATAAGCGGCAGAAGATTCGGCGGCATGGGCCGCTTATGGTAAAGAAGGGGGCCGAAATGGCGTTGCATTGTTGGGAAACGCGCGGTTGCGACGAGGAAATGGCAAGCCGCTGCCCACATAATATCCCAGGCGAGCGTTGCCCGGGCGACTGCAAGTTCGCGGTGTGCGATCGACCCACCCATGAAACCGCATGGGGGCTCGACATGCTCGAAAACCCCGACGTCGACCGCGAAGTCGTGGCGAAGGAGTACTGCCTGTCGTGCAAGTTCTTCATTGCGCACGGCCCGAAGGTTGGCTCCCCCGAATCAATCAAAGCGCGCGAGATCGTCGATGCGCGCCCTTATGCTGTGAAGCGAGGTTAGTGTATGCCGAAAGTGGCAATCATCGGTGGCGGTGCGTCGGGCATGGCGTGCGCCATTGCGGCGGCTCGAGAAGGGGCTGAAGCCCATGTGTTTGAACGAGCCGATCGCGTTGGGAAGAAGCTGCTTGTGACGGGCAATGGCCGTTGCAATATGAGCAACGCCGACATCATGAGCTCCGATTACAACGACCCCGAATTCGTGCAGGAAGCAATGAACGTGCTGCCGCCCGAATCGGTCATGGCTTTCTTCGAAGATTTGGGCGTGCTTGCGTTCGAAGAAGACGAAGGCCGCATTTACCCTTACAGCAACAAGGCCGCGACGGTTCTTGACATGCTGCGCTTGGGCATGAAGGAAGCTGGCGTCGTCGAGCATTGCGATCGCGAGGTTCGCGCGGTGGCGCCGCTTTCGCGCGGCGGCTGGGCGGTTGCTTTTGACGACGATGCCGTTGAAGGCTTTGACGCGGTTGTGTGCGCCGTAGGCGGCAATCCCTCGCGCGCGCTTTTGCCGAGCGATATTGCGTTCCATGCATGCACGCCTGTGCTCGCGGCGTTGAAGACCGATACGACGAACATCAAGGCGCTTTCCGGCATTCGCGTTCGCGCGCGCGTGTATCTCGATGAAGAGCCCGAAGATTTGCGCGACGCCTGGCTCGATGTGGTCGACCCCGAATTCGAGGCGAGCTATCAGGGCCCTGAAGAGCGCGGCGAAGTGCTGTTCCGCGATTGGGGTATTTCCGGCATTGCCGTGTTCGATATGTCTCGTTACGTTGGGCCTGGCCAAATGGTGTTCCTCGACCTTCTGCCCGACATGGAACCGCAAGATAAGGTCGATTTCATTTGGGAGCAGTCTATGGCGCATCCGAGTCGTACCGCTGCCGAAGTGATGAGCGGCCTTCTGCCTTCTCGCGTGGCTCGCGCGGTGGTGGTCGCGGGCGGTTTGAATCCCGATGAGCCCATTATTGCCGAGCAGGAAGCCGTGGTTCTGGCCATGGTTTCCGAATCGTTCGGGCTTTCCGTGCGTGGCATCGCCGACCCCAAGCAGGCACAGGTCACGCGCGGCGGGTTCGCGACGGAATGCTTTGATGCGCACACGTTTGAGTGCCGTGGGCATGCGGGGCTTTTTGCGTGCGGTGAGGCGCTCGACGTCGATGGGCGCTGCGGTGGCTACAACCTGCATTGGGCCTGGACGAGTGGCTTGCTCGCGGGCGCGTCGACGGCTCATGTCGAAGATGCCCCCGAGGATTCTTTCGAAGGGCTTTCGCTGAGCTCGGTCGAAGGTTTGGCGCAGCGTGCTCGTCGCTCGTCGCTTTCGGGCCATGAAGGCGGTCGTGATCAGCGCTCGGGCGGCAAAGGCGGCTCCCGTGTTGCCGGCAAGCGCGGCGATGGCGCGCGCGGCGGCGAAAAGGGGCGCGATGGGGCGTCTCGCGGCCAGGCGAGCGGTCGAGGCGCCGATGCGCGCGATCAGCGCGGCAAAAGCCAGAACGGCGGCCAGCGCGGCAAGGGAAGCCAGCGAAGCAATGCTGGCGCCACTCGTTCCAATGGCGGCAACAACGGCGGAAAAGGGCCCAACGGGCGCCCGAAGCTGAATCTAGGAAGGTAATCGATGCTCGAAGCAAGCAATGTGTACCTGCCGCTCGACGCGGCGCTTCCAAGCTGTGCCGGCATGGCTCAGGCGGAGCTTGCCCATGCGTTGGGCATTCGGTATGCCGATATCACGTCGTGGAAGTTCTCGAAGCTCTCGGTTGACGCTCGTCGCAAAAACGATGTGCATTTCACGGCATCGTTCATTTTCGAAGTTGCCGATTCTGAAATCGAAGAAACTCTGGTAGGGAAGCGCACAAAGACAAAAATCCAGGTGAAGCGCCATATTCCCTACGAAGGTTACCATGTTGGCGAGTGGCTTGGCGGCGACGCCCGCCCTGTTGTGGTGGGTATGGGCCCGGCGGGCTTGTTCGCGGCGTGGGCCCTGGCGAAGTCGGGCGCGGCGCCCATCGTGCTCGAGCGCGGAGAAGACGTTGACGCGCGCATGGCTTCCGTCGATTCCTTCAAAGAAGGCGGCGCCCTTGACCCCGAATCGAACGTGCAGTTCGGCGAAGGCGGCGCGGGCACGTTTTCCGATGGAAAGCTCACCACGAACATCAAGAATCCGCGTTGCCGCGACGTGCTGCATATTTTTGCCCAGGCGGGCGCTCCTGAAGAAATTCTTTGGGAAGGAAAGCCGCATATCGGCACCGACAAGCTGGTCGATGTCGTGAAAACCATGCGGGAGCAGATTATCGCATGGGGTGGCGAGGTGCGTTTCGGCGCTCGTTTCGAGGGTCTGGAATTCGGGAATGGCCGCATCGTCGCCGTGCGAGGTTCACAACGCACGGAAGACGGCGCGCGTGAAAAATTTACCTTGGCGGCAAGCGACGTGGTTCTTGCATGTGGCCATTCGGCTCGCGACGTGTTCGAGCGCGTACGCAACGCGGGCTTGCTCATGGAGCGCAAGCCGTTCGCGGTGGGCGTGCGAATCGAGCATCCTCAGAAGCTCATCGACAAGGCGCAGTACGGCAATGCGGCGGGGCATCCGGCGCTTGGCGCGGCCGACTACAAAATGGCGGTGCATTTGCGCAACGATCGCAGCGTGTACACGTTCTGCATGTGCCCTGGAGGCGAGGTTATGTGCTCGGCATCTGAGCTGGGCGGCGTTGTGGTGAATGGAGCAAGCCGTCACGCGCGCAACGGCCGCAACGCGAATGCAGCGCTGCTCGTGAACGTCGAGGACCGCGACTTGCGCGGCGATGACGTGCTGGCGGGCGTGAAGTTGCAGCGACGCATGGAAACGGCGGCATATCGCGCGGCGGGCGAAAGCTACAAGGCTCCGGCGCAGCGCGTAGGCGATTTCATGGCTTCGGCCGGTAAGTTCAACCGCAGCCAGAGCGAACGCCAATCGAGGCTCGAGGTTGAGCCCACGTATGCGCGCGGCGTTGAGTGGGTCGACCTGAACAAGGTGCTTCCGCCGTTTGTAACGCGCTCGCTCCATGCGGCAATCCCCCTGTTCAATGGGAGGATTCGAGGCTTTAGCGACCCGAATGCGGTGCTTACGGGCGTCGAAACGCGCAGCTCGAGCCCCGTGCGCATCGTGCGCGATAAGGCTACGTGCCAGGCGTTGTTCTCGCAAACGACCGATTGCGGCTTGAAAATCGCAGACGACGCGGCTGGAGTCGCGGCGGCTTCGCGCACGGCGGAAGGCGAACCCCTTGCGGGCGGTTTCTATCCATGCGGCGAAGGCGCGGGTTATGCGGGCGGCATCATGAGTGCCGCGGTTGACGGCCTTCGCGTGGCGGAAGCGATCATCGCTTCTTACGAATAAAGAAACGAAACGGACGGCTCGCAAGGCCGTCCGTTCTTTTTTCTGCGCTACGTTCGCGTCTCCCCGTCTGGTCTGTGGGGCCTTCTGGGGGCACGCTCGGCTACCGCTCGCGATGCTCGCTATGCGCCTCGCTGGCGGTGTTTCGTTTTGAAATGAAGATCATATTTGAACACCGACGCCTTCCAGAAGGC
>CAKUEV010000095.1 GCA_934646845.1 uncultured Slackia sp. | reverse complement strand
GTTCGCAACGCCGCGCATCATCCACAAAAAAGGCCGACTGTACGTCGGCCTTTGGTTGATCATGGAGCCAGTGACAGGAATCGAACCTGCAACCGACTGATTACAAATCAGTTGCGCTACCGTTGCGCCACACTGGCAAATGAGCTTGGTTAGTGTACCACAACTACTTTACGAGCAGCTGAGCAATTTGCACAGCATTGGTCGCAGCACCCTTGCGAATCTGATCGCCGCAGCACCAGAACGTGATGCCGCGTGATTCATTGGGGTTCGAAATATCGCGACGCATGCGGCCAACCCAAATAAGATCCTGGTCGCTCGTGTCGATAGGCATCGGGAAGCGATCGTGCGCATCGGCGGCATCTCGATCGTCAACGAGTTTCACGCCAGGAGCCGATGCAAGAACCTCGCGGGCCTGCTCGAGGGTGATGTCGCGTTCGAATTCAAGCGCAATGCTTTCGGAATGCGAACGAAGAACGGGCACGCGAACGCAGGTGCAGTTCACGCGAAGCTCAGGAAGATGCATGATTTTGCGGCCTTCGTTCTGAAGCTTCATCTCTTCCGAAGTGAAGCCCTCGTATTTGAAGCCGCCAATCTGAGGAATGAGGTTGCTTGCGAGCTGAGCGGCAAACGCGCTGGGCTCGGGCATGGGTTCGCCCTTGCCCATCGCCGCAATTTGCGCCTCGAGTTCGCGCATGCCCGGCACGCCCGCGCCACTCGCCGCCTGATAGGTGCTCACGATCATGCGCTGCACACCCGCAACCTGGTGAAGCGGCCACGTGGGAACAAGACCGATGATGGTGGCGCAATTCGGGTTCGCGATAATGCCCTTATTCCATTTCACATCGTCGCCGTTGATTTCAGGGACAACCAGCGGCACATCTTCGTCCATGCGGAACGCATGCGAATTATCGATGACTGTTGCGCCCGCTTCCACAGCATGCGGAAGCAATTCCTTGGCGATATCGTCGCCGGCAGCGCCCAAAACGATATCGCAGCCCTTGAAGCACTGCGGGGTGGCTTCTTCAATGACGACTTTTTCGCCCTTGAATTCAACCGTTTTGCCAGCGCTGCGCGCGCTCGCGAAAAGCCTCAAATCGGCGACAGGGAAATCGCGCTCCTGCAAGCATTCGAGCATCTGCTGGCCCACAGCGCCCGTCGCACCTAGAATTCCGACGTTGTAGCTACTCATTGGTCGCCTCCTCTTCGGCTTCTTCAACGGTAATGATGTTATCGTCGCTATCGACAAACGCGCCGTAAATAACGCGGATGGCGCGTTCGAAATCGTCAACATCGACGCCAACGACAATGTCAAGCTCCTCGGAGCCCTGGGCGATCATGCGAATGTTGATGCCCGCGTGGCCCAGCTCGCCGAACAATCGACCTGAAGTGCCCGGACGGCTCGGCATGTTGCGGCCGACCGTGGAAATAAGCGCAAGCCTATCGACGATTTTGATTTCGTCGGGCTCGAGCTCGCTCTTAATATCGGCAACAATGGAATACAGGCAATCTTTCACATCGCTGCCCTGCACCACCACGGCAAACGAGTCGATGCCCGTGGGAATGTGTTCGATGCTCACGCGATAGCGCTCGAAAATCGACAAGGTTTTGCGAATGTATCCGACCTTGCTCGACATATGGTTCGTTTTCACGTGAATCGCGATGAAATCTTTCTTGCCAGCGATACCCGTGATGAGGGGCTCAGCCACGCCGGGCTCGGTTTCTTCGGAAATCACGGTGCCCGGGTCATCGGGCGCGTTCGTATTCTTGATCACGAGCGGAATGCCGGCATCTTTCACCGGGAAAATAGCCTCTTCGTGCAGCACGCTTGCGCCCATGTAAGAAAGCTCACGAAGCTCAGCGTAGGTAATACGCGAAATCGACTTCGGATTATCGACGATACGCGGGTCGGCGGTAAGGAAGCCGGAAACGTCGGTCCAGTTCTCATACAAATCGGCGCCCAGGCACTGTGCCACAATAGCGCCGGTGATGTCTCCGCCGCCACGGTCGAGCAGCTTGATTTTGCCATCTTCCGTTGCGCCGTAGAAGCCGGGAAGCACGAAGCACTTCTCTTCGCCAATCGCGGCCTTGAGCTTTTCGGCGGTCTTATCCATATCAATAGAGCTATCGGGGCGGAACGTAATGACGTCGGCAGCATCGACGAACGGGAAGCCCAGATATTCAGCCATCATACGGCCCGTGAAATATTCGCCACGGCTCACGATGTACTCAGGCGTGTATTCTCCACGCTTCGCGAGCTCGCGGAAAATGCCGAATTCCTGGGAAATGGGGTAGCTCAGATTCAACTCTTTGGCAATTTCGCAGAAGCGCTGGCCGATAGTGCCCAGAAGGTCATCGCACGTCACGTGGTATTGCAGGTGAGCGTTCACCAAGTACAGCAAGTCGGTAATTTTGCTGTCGAACTTGTCACGCTTGCCAGCGGCGCTCACGACGACAAAGCGACGAGAGGGGTCGGCCTGGACGATTGCCTTGACTTTTTTAAATTGGCCGGCGGAGCTCACGCTCGAGCCGCCGAACTTCGTAATCTTGATCATAGAACTACCTTCGATGCGCAGTACACGTAAAATCGATGATGCCACTTTAGCACGCAAAAGCGCAAGCTCTTTCGGCAGACGGCCAGAAGTCACCATATGTGGTGCCCTTTTGGGAGCCCAAGCCGAAATAAGAAAACGCGCCGAGAAGACATGCCCCTCGGCGCGTTTGAGCGTTATGCAAGCTGAATGCGTACTCCCTGGGTGTCGCACTCAAGCACATGCACCTGGAAATCGGGATGCATGCTCTGAAGGCGCGCTCGCAGGCTTTCCGCAACCAGACCGTCGTCGGTTACGGCCATGAGCGTGGAGCCAGAGCCGGAAATCCACAGCGTAGCCGCGCCGCCGTTCAGGCAAACCTCCCGCACCTCATCGTAATCGGGAATAAGCTCGCGACGATAGGGCTCTTGGATTTTATCGTCGCAGGCGGCCGCGATAAGGCGCACGTCGCCCGATTCCAAACCGCGCGTAAGGCCGGAGATGCGGCCCATTTGCCACACGGCGGTAGACAAGGGCACTTCCTGGGGCACGATTTTGCGCGCCTCTTCGGTTTTCACCTCGTAAGGCGGAATAACCGTGACGAAACGCAGATTCGGGTTCACGTTATAGCGAATGCAATTCGGCAATTCGCCCTGAGGGGTAAACGAGCACACGAGCGATCCCATAATAGCGGGCGCGACATTGTCGGGATGCCCTTCCATCTCGGTCGCGATGCTTACCGCCTCGGCGCGACCGACAATGCGGCCCGTAAGCGCCGCGGCGCCCATGATGCCCGCAACCGTGCACGTCGAGGATGAACCCAAACCGCGCGAAACGGGAATCGCGGCATCGATATGCAGCTTAATGGGAAACGGCTCCTCGCCCCAGTGTGCAAGCGCAAGCTCAAAGCTTCGGTACACGAGGTTGTTCTCGTTGCGATACTTCTCGGGGCAACCCGAGATTTGCAGCTCATCAGCACGCTCGAACGTGAATTCCGAATACAAGGAAACCGCCATACCAAGGCAGTCATAGCCAATGCCAAGATTCGCCGACGTAGCCGGCACCGTGATTTTCACGCTCACAGCAACTCACCGCATTTCGTTTCAACGTAAGAAGGCATATCGCCGACCGCGATCACGTCGCCAAAACGCTCGTCGGCGTTTTCGAGGGCAGCCAAAGCGGCGGGCGCCTTCGTCGCGCTCGCGCCTTCAAGTTCGCGCATGCAGGCGAAATCGTCTTGAGGCGCAGACAGCTCCAGCGCCTCGCACACGTCATGGCAGAACTTATACGGGCTCGCAGTGGAAAGCACCACGCGGGGAACGCCTTCGGTATGGGGATGCATCTTCGAAACATGCCATGCGCACGCCGTATGGGGATCAAGCACGTAGCCCGTGGCTTCATAGCATTCCTTCATAGCGGCCTCGGCTTGCTCGTCGCTCGCCCAGCCGCAGGCAAACGTCTCCTGAATGCGCGCAAGCACCTCGTCGGGCACCTGATATCGACCCGTTTTCGCAAGGTCGTCCATAAGGCCCGCAACAAAACCAGCGGCACCGTCGCTTGCATAGTACAGAAGTCGTTCAAGGTTCGACGAAATCAAAATGTCCATCGAAGGAGAAATGGTCTTGAAGAACTCGCGATTGCGGTCATACACGCCCTCGGTAAGGAAATCGGAGAGCACGTTGTTGCAGTTGCTCGCCACAATGAGCTTGCCAACGGGAAGGCCCATGCGCTTCGCAAAATACCCAGCAAGCACATCGCCGAAATTGCCGGTGGGAACGCAGAACTCGACGGCGTCGCCGCATGCGATCTCGCCCGCACGAACGAGCTGGGCATACGCATCGAAGTAATACACGACTTGCGGGGCCAAACGGCCGATGTTAATGGAGTTCGCGCTTGAAAGCACCGTATTCTTCGCCGCAAGACGCTCACGCAGGGCTTCGTCTCCGAAAATGCGCTTCACGGCACTTTGGGTGTCGTCAAAATTGCCCTCGACAGCCGCGACGGCGACGTTATCGCCGGCCTGAGTGACCATTTGCAAACGCTGAATTTCACTCGTGCCGTTATGCGGGTAGAACACGGTAATGCCCAGCCCGGGCGTATTCGCGAAACCGGCCAAAGCAGCCTTGCCCGTATCGCCGCTCGTCGCAGCGAGAATCATGATTTTTTCGCCCGCGCCTTGGGCAGCGCGGCTCATGAGCTGAGGAAGCATTTGCAGCGCAACATCCTTGAACGCGCTTGTCGGGCCGCGGAAAAGTTCGAGCACGAATGCATCGCCGACCTTCGCCACGGGAGCAACGTCATCGGTTTCGAAGGTGCCTTGGTACGCAGCCTCGACGCACGACTCAATCTCTTCAGCGGAATAATCATCGAGCAGCGTGCCCAAAATATACGCGGCATTTTCGCGATAGGTGTTCGCCACAACGCGTTCGAGGTCGATTTTCGTTTCGCCCAGCGTGTCGGTAACATAGAGGCCGCCATCGGAGGCGAGGCCGTTGAGCACCGCGCGTTTCGCAGATACGCATGCATCGGCGTGTCGAGTGCTGTGAAACATCGAAGTCATATGCCGCCCTTTCGTTTGGTTTAATTCGCATTAGCATACCAAGCGCAGGCAATGCAATATTACAGCTTTGTTAAATACACCGCTCACCAGCGGTAAACGGCCAGCTGACAACCAGAGCCACACATGGCGAATTACTCGGCGCCCGAAGCGAGCTCAGGGCCCAAAACGCCTTCATTCGACGCGAAATCGGGAATGAAGCTTTCTTCGGCAGCTCCCCCCTCTTGCCAGAAATAATCGTCGCAGCCGATATCGTCGGCGTAATCAAGGAGTTCCTCGAATTGATCGGGGTCGACCCTCTGCTCAAGTTCGGGATGCGACGAAAACGTGCCCATGGGCGTGTATTGGCTCATGAGAGAGAGCTTGAGCTGGCCGATCGTTTCCTGCACGGCATACGTTTCGTGCACATAGCGCACGATTCGCTTGGTTTCCTCCAAGTGCGTCGGAAGCAGCAGTACGCGAACGATAACACGCGCGCCCTGTTTCACCATCGCATCGAGCGATGTCTTCGCGAACTCGGGATACGTTGGAGCCTTCGAATAGCTGCGCGCCGTACAGGCTTCGATGTAGCGGAAATCGACCAGATAGGTATCGACAAGTCCATCGAGCAAGGCGATCGTTTGAGGGGTCTCGTAGCCCGAAGTGTTATACACGAACGGGATGGCAAGCCCCGCTTCTCGCGCGAGCTTCGCCGCCTCGATGATTTGGGGCACATAGTGCGTAGGCGTTACGAGGTTCACGTTGAGTGCGCCTTGGTCCTGCAATTCCAAAAAAATGCGCGCGAGACGACGCACGCTCACATCGACGCCGCAGCTGCCGTTCGCGATAGGCTCGTTTTGACAATACACGCAATGCAGCGGGCAATTCGAGAAGAAAACGGCCCCGCTGCCCGCTTCGCCCGAAATCGGCGGCTCCTCCCAAAAATGAAGGGCTGCCCGAGCGATGCGCAGCCCATCAGCCGCACCGCACACACCCCGCTCGCCCGCTACGCGATTCGCACCGCAAACACGGGGGCAGAGCATGCAATGCTCAAGCAAGGAAATCGTGGCATCAGAAAAAGAGGCCGTCGAGAGAGCGGCCTCTTCCATGCAAGATTTGTTATCGGGTGCACCCATCAACGGCCTAGGCGCCGCCTTTGATTTTGCGCGCGATGCGATCGGCCACTGAAAGGTCTTCACGGCGGTCTTGTCCCCAAAATACGATTGCGATCATATCGGGTCCCACATGGGTTCCGATAACGGGGCCAACATGCAAATCGAGGAACATGGCATCTTCTTGTTCCTTCGCGATAAGCTCATGCATGCGCTCAAGATCTTTGGGGCAATCGGCATTGCCGGTCACGATAGCACCCGAAGGGCCATCCTGCGAAACCTTATCGAGGTAGAACTGGGCGAGCTGGCGAATGCCTTTTTTGCGCCCACGGGCCACGCCCTTCAGGGTGAGCTTGCCTTCCAGGTCGATGGTGAGCATGGGCTTCACGTCGAGTTTCGCGCCCGCCGCAGCAACGCCGTCGGGAATGCGGCCGCCACGTCGCAACGATTCAAGATCGTCGACCATAAACATCATATTAAGGAAGTAGCGCGCCTCTTCAACCCATTCGACGAGTTCTTCGGCCGTAAGGCCCGCATCGCGCTGACGCAGCGCCTCATACACCAACGCCCCTTCTGCAACAGATGCAAGCTTGGTATCGACGATGTGCAGCTGCATATCGGGGTATTTTCCCTGAAGCTGATCGCGCACGAGCAACGACACGTTGTAGCTGCCCGAAAGCGCAGACGAGAAG